>DATAGA010000048.1:0-12959 GCA_036257215.1 Myxococcota bacterium | reverse complement strand
CGACGGACCGCTGCCGGCCGCCGACGACGCCCGCGTGCGCGAGCTCGCGCCAGCCGCGGCGCGCTTCATCGTGCGGCGCGTGCCGCGGGCGCTGCGCCGCCTGCGCGATCCCGCGGCTGGCGCGCGCGCGACCGACTCGCTGCTCCGCGAGCCGGACCCGCTCGACGAGCCGCCGGCCGCACTCGCCGGCCGCGAGCTGGGGCTCCTCTCCGGCCTCGCGCGGCCGGCGTCCTTCCGCCGGACGGTCGAGGCGCTCGGCGCGCGCGTCGTCGCGGAGCGCTGCTTCCCCGACCACCATCCCTACGCCGCGCGCGACCTGGCCGGCCTCGCCGCGGCGGCGCCGCTCTGGGTCACGACGGAGAAGGACGCGGTGAAGATCGAGCCCGAGTGGGTCGGGGGGGCGGAGCTACGGGTGCTCGCCATCGACATCGAGGGGGTGGAGCCGCTCGTGGAGTTCGTCTCGGCGCGGCTGCGCGAGATCCGCTCCAATGCGGGCTCCGACGCGTGAAGCGTCCTACGTGGAGCGGTAGGCCACCCGGTGCAGCGCGACGCGGCGCAGCTCGGGGTCGAGGCGGCGCAGGAGGGCGGCGCGGAGGCGGCGGTCGTCGCCGCAGTAGGCGGACAGGAAGCGGGCGCAGCCGCGGGCGCCGACGGTGTCGAGCAGGCCGCGCTTCACGAGCGAGCGGAACAGCCGCATCAGCTCGCGCATGCGCTCCGCCGGGCTCGGGTCGGTGACGACGCGCGCCTTGTCGAGGTCGACGACGACGCACGCCATGCCGCCTGGCCTCTCGCGCAGCAGGAGGTTCTTCACGTGGAGGTCGGCGTGGCGGCCTCCGGCGTCGTGGAAGCGCCGGATGGAACGCCCGGCGGCGGCCGCCGCGGCGAGACACCGCCCGGCGTCGGGCTTCGCCGCGAGGAAGTCGGCGGCGTCGACGGTGTCCTCTTCGAGGTAGGTCGCGACGGCGCAGGCGCGCAGCGGGCCCACGCGCCGGCGCGCGAGCGCGAGCGCGGCGCGCGGGACGGGCGCGCCCGCCTCGCGCAGCTCGCGCGTCACGCGCAGCTCGTGCAGCGGCCGCCGCATGCCGAGGAACGACTCGCCGAGCAGCGGCCCGAGCAGGCCGCCGTGCACGAGCCGCCGCAGGTGCAGGCGCGGCCCGCCCGGCCCGAGCGCGAGGAGCGCCGTGGGCGCGCGCCCGCTGCCGTGCGGCGACGCGAACGCTCGCTCGAAGGCGTCCGGCCCGAGCAGCCCCGCCGCGAGGGCCGCCTCCTCGAGCGACGGATCGACGACCAGCTCGCTGCCGCCGCGCCGCAGCTGGAGGAAGCCCTCGGGCGCTCCGGCCACGCGCGTCAGGACTCGGCGCGGCGCGCCCGCAGGAGCAGCGGCACCGCGGCCGCGCCGAAGACGAAGTTGGGGAGCCAGAGCGCGAGCCCCGCCGGCAGCCGCTCGTCCTCGGCGAGGAACGTCCCGAACGAGAGCAGGGCGTAATACGAGAAGACGAGGCCGATGCACAGCAGCATGCCGAACGAGCGCGCGCCGCGCGTGCGCCGCATGCCGAGCGAGACGCCGAGGAACGCGAAGAGGATCGGCGCGAACGGGAGCGCGAGGCGGCGGTGGTACTGCACCTCGTACCGCTCGGGCGTCTTCACCCGGATGCAGTCGGGAGGCTTCCCGTTGTGGGTCTCGAAGTGGTGGAGCACCTCGCGGATGCGGCGCGAGTCGAGCTCGCCGGGGCTGGCGGCGCACGGGTCGTTGCCCACGAGCGCAGAGACGTCGAAGGAGTAGTCGAAACTGCCGAACCCGATGCGGCGGTAGGTGTCGTCGTGCGGGTCCTCGGGCTCGAAGTGGATGTCGCCTTCCTCGAGCACGAGGTGCGCCCGCGCCGCCTCGCGGTCGAGCTCGAGGCGCGCGCGGGACGCCACCACCGTGAAGGGGCGCGCCGCGTCCGTGCGGTCGGCGAGGAGCACGCCGCGCAGCGTCTGGTCCCCCGCGCGCTCCTCGACGAAGAGGAGGCGCATCCCCTCGCGGTCCAGCCGCCGGAAGCTGCCCGGCTCGATTAGGTTGCCGCGCGAGGCGATGTCCGCGGCGACGCCGCGCAGCCTCGTGCGCGCGGCGGGCTCGACCTCGGCGAGGAGCCAGGCGGTCAGGATCGCGACGCCGACCGCGATGCAGAGGAACGGCACCGCGAACTGCGCGAGGCTCACGCCGAGTGCGCGCATCGCCTTGAGCTCGGAGTCCGCGGAGAGGCGGCCGACCGCGACGAGCACGCCGAAGAGGAACGCGACGGGCACCGCGTACGAGGAGAGCATGGCGACGAGCGCGCCGAGGATCGCGAGCACGTCGCCGAAGCGAAGCCCCACCGACGCGAAGTCCTCGAGCTGTCGGAGCGCGTTCTGGGTGAGGAGGATGGCCCCCACCCCGAGGAATCCGAGCGCCGCGTACTGCAGCACTTCGCGCGCGACGTAGAGCGTCAGGATGCGGGGGGGACGCATGGGTCGGTATCCTACCAACCACCCCTCGGCACGCGAGGTCGCCGATCGTCCGCTGTCTGAACGCCCTTTCGCGCCCGCCCGAGGCGGACCGGATCCTGGTGATCCGCCTCGGCGCGCTCGGCGACGTCGTGCGAACGCTGCCCGCCGCGAGCGCCTTGCGCGCCGCGTATCCCGGCTCGCAGCTCGCGTGGCTGGTGGAGCCGGCGTCCGCGAGCCTGCTGCGCGGCCAGCCCTGGCTCGACGAGGTGCTCGTGTTCCCGCGCGAGGAGCTGCGCGCGGCGCTGCGCAGCGCACGCCTCGGCGCGTTCGCGCGCGCGTGGCGGCGCTTCTCCGCGGAGCTGCGGCGCCGGCGCTTCGAGCTCGTCGTCGACTTCCATTCGATCCTGAAGAGCGGCGTCCTGGCCGCCGCGAGCCGCGCGCCGACGCGCGTCGCCTACGCGCCGCCCTACGGGCGCGAGGGCTCGTGGGTGTTCGCCACCGCCCGCGCCGCGCTCGAGCCGCCGCGCGCGAGCCGCTTCGAGCGCAACGAGGCGCTCGTCCGCTTCCTCTCGGTGAAAGGGGCCGTCCCGCCGCGCCCGCTGGCGATCGAGCCGGCGGCGGCCGCGCGCATGGAGCGCGAGCTCGCCGGCGCTCCGCCGGGCGTGGTGATGCACCCGGGGACGAGCGACGCCACGCCGCACAAGCGCTGGACCGCGGACGGCTACGGCGCGGTCGCGCGCGCGCTGCGCGACGAGGAAGGCGTGACGACACTCGTGAGCGTCGGACCCGCGCGCGACGACCGCGCGTTCGCCGACGCCGTCGTGAAGGCCGCCGCGGGCGCGGCGACGCTGGCGCCGCCGACCCCGTCGCTCGGCGACCTCGCCGCGCTGTTCGCTCGCTCGCGCTTGTACGTCGGGAGCGACACCGGACCGCTCCACGTCGCCTCGCTGGTCGGGACGCCGGTGGTGCAGCTGCTCGGGCCGACGGATCCCGTCGAGAACGCGCCTTGGCCGGCGACGCCCTCGCGCACGGTGCGGCTGCCCGTCGCGTGCAGCCCGTGCCGGCGCGGCTGCGCGGCCGCGCCGTGCATGGCGCGACTCCCGGCCGCGGAGGTCGCCGCGGCGGCCCGGTCGCTCTTGGCGCCGGCGCGGCAGGATGGTAGCTTCCGGGCTCGCAACCCATGAAGAATGCTGAGGAAATTCGCGGCCGGGCGCGCAGCATCCTGGTCCGGGCACCGAACTGGACCGGCGACGTGATCATGGCGACGCCGGGGTTCCGGGCGCTGCGAGCGGGCTTCCCGGATGCGCGCATTGCGCTCCACGGCCGCGCGAGCCAGCTTCCGCTCCTCGCCGGCGCGCCGTGGTTCGACGAGCTGCTCCCGCTGCGCTCGGCCGAGCACGGGCTCGCGCCCCTGCGCGAGGGGCTGGCGCTGCGCGGCCGCCGCTTCGACCTGGGCCTGTGTCTGCCCGACTCCTTCTCGTCGGCGTTGATCATGCGCGCGGCGGGTGTGCGGCGGGTGGTGGGTTACGCGCGCGACGCGCGCCGCTGGCTGCTCCACCAGGTGGTGAAGCCGCCCGATGCTCCGCGCGCCGACCGCGGCGGCCCGCTGCTGCCGCGCGAGCTCCACGTGCTCGGCCTCGTGGAGGCCGTTGGCTGTCCGCCGCGCGGGACGCACCTCGAGCTCTTCGTCACGCCCGAGGAGGAGGAGGCCGCGGCCCGTGCGCTGGCGGCTGGCGGCCTCGAGGCGAACGCCCGCTATGCGGTGCTGGCTCCCGGGGCGAGCTTCGGGACCTCGAAGCAGTGGCCGCCCGGCCACTTCGCCCGCGCCGCGGACGCGCTCGCCGACGCCGGCGCGCGCGCGGTCCTGGTCGGGACCCCGGCCGAGCGGCCGCTCGCCGCCGCGGTGGCGAGCGCCATGCGGACCCGGCCCGTCGACCTCACCGGGGGCCTCGACCTCGGCGGGCTCAAGGCGGTCGTGCGGCGCGCGCGGGTCGTGCTCTGCAACGACGCCGGCACGCGCCACGTCGCCGTCGCGTTCGGCGTTCCGGCGGTCGTCCTCATGGGACCGACGAGCCTCGAGAAGACGGCGCTGAACCTCGAGCGCGTCACGGTCCTCACCGAGGACGTCGAGTGTCGGCCCTGCTACCTGCGCACGTGCCCGATCGACCATCGCTGCCTCGTGCGGATCTCGCCCGAGCGCGCGGTCGCGGCGGCGCTGCCGGCGCTCGGCGCGAAGAGCGGGAGCGCCGCGATCCGGGGCGCGGCGTGACCGACCTCAGCGTCGTCATCGTCAACTGGAACGGGCGCGCGCTGCTCGAGGACTGCCTCGCCTCGCTCGAGCGCGAGGTGCGCGGTCGTCCCGCTCCGGAACGGCTCGAGACCGAGACGCTCGTCGTGGACCAGGCGTCGAGCGACGGCTCCGCCGACGCCGTGCGCGCGCGCTTCCCGTGGGCCGAGCTGATCGAGCTGCCGCGCAACGTCGGGTTCGCGGCCGGCAACAACGCCGGGCTGCGTCGCGCCAAGGGCCGCCACTGCGCGCTCCTCAACAACGACACGGTGGTGCTCCCCGGCGCGCTCGAGCGCTGCGTCGGGTACCTCGACGCGAATCCCTCCGTCGGGGTCGTCGGCCCGCAGCTGCTCGATCCCGACGGGAGCAAGCAGAACTCCGTCCACAGCGTGCCGAACCTCGTGAGCGAGATCGTGCCGAAGGCGGTGCTCGAGACGGTCGCGCCCTGGCGCTATCCCTCGAAGCGTTACGAGCACCCCGGTCCCGTGGTGGTGGAGGCGGTCCTCGGGGCCTGCATGGTGGTTCGGAGCGCGGTGCTCGAGAACGTCGGGCTCATGCCCGAGGACTACTTCATGTTCCTCGAGGAGACCGACTGGTGCTGGCGCATCCGGCGCGCCGGCTGGAAGGTCGTGCACCTGCCGGACGCGCGCGTCGTGCACGTCCACGGCGCCACGAGCAAGAAGCGCCTCCCGGCGGAGACGCGCATCGAGTACCACCGCTCGCTCTACCACTTCTTCGAGAAGAACCGCGGCGAGTCGGTGGCGCGCACCGTGTGTGCGCTGCGGGTGGCCAAGGGCGTCCTGCGCGCCGCCGCGGGAGCGCTCGCCGCGCCGTTCTCGCGGCGGCGGCGCGACCGCTGGGTCCAGGACCTGCGCGTGCTCGCGTGGCACCTGCGCGGCCGCCCGGCGGCGGCGGGGCTCGCTCGGCTCGCGGCCGGGGAGGGCGCGCAGTGAAGGTGCTCGTCACCGGAGGCGCCGGCTTCATCGGCTCCCACGTCGTCGACGGCCTCCTGGCCGCGGGCTGCGAGGTCTGCGTGCTCGACGCCCTCGCGAGCGCCGTGCACGGCGCGGACCGCAAGCGCCCCGACCACCTGGCGACGGCGGCGGAGCTCGTCGTGGGGAGCGTCGGGGACCGCAGCGCGCTCGCGCGGGCGCTGCGCGGCGTCGACGCGGTGGTGCACTGCGCCGCGGCGCTCGGGCTCGGCCGCTCGATGTACGAGATCGAGCGCTACGTCGCCGAGAACAGCGTCGGCACCGCCGTGCTGCTCGAGGAGCTCGTCGCGCGCCGCGACCGGATCCGGCGCCTCGTCGTCGCGTCCTCGATGTCGCTCTACGGAGAGGGCGCCTACCGCGACCCGGACGGCCGGCTCGTCTTCCCGCAGCCCCGCTCGCCGGCGCAGCTCGAAGCCCGGGACTGGGAGTTGCGCGACGAGGCCGGTCGGCCGCTCGTCGCGGCGCCGACCCCGGAGTCGAAGCCGCTCCAGCCGACGTCGGTGTACGCCATCACGAAGCGCGACCACGAGGAGCTGAGCCTCACCGTCGGGGAGGCCTACGGGATCCCGACGGTCGCGCTGCGCTACTTCAACGTGTACGGCCCGCGCCAGGCCCTCTCCAACCCCTACACGGGCGTGATGGCGATCTTCGCGTCGCGTCTCCTGAACGGCCGCGCTCCCCTCGTCTACGAGGACGGGGGCCAGACGCGCGACTTCGTGCACGTCTCGGACGTCGTACAGGCCAACCTCCTCGCCCTGGAGCGCCCCGAGGCCGTGGGCCGCGTCTACAACGTGGGAACGGGCGCTGCGACGAGCGTGCGCGACGTGGCCGAGCGCCTCGCGCGGGAGCTTCGGGTCGACGTCGCGCCCGACGTGCCCGGGCGCTTCCGCGCCGGCGACATCCGCCACTGCACGGCGGACGTCACGCGCATCCGCGACGAGCTCGGCTACGCGCCGCGCGTGGCGCTCGCGGACGGCCTGCGCGGGCTGCTCGACTGGCTGCGCACGCAGAGCGCCGACGACCGCGTCGAAGAGGCCGAGCGCGAGCTCGCCGAGCGGGGCCTCGCGCGATGAGCGCGTCGCGCGGGACGCGGCTGGACGTGCGCCGCCTCGAGCGGCTCGTCGAGTCGTTCGAGCGGCTGCGCGTGCTGGTGGTCGGCGACGCCATGCTCGACGAGTACCTCTGGGGCGACGTCGAACGCGTGAGCCCCGAGGCGCCGGTCCCGGTCGTCCACGTGCAGCGCGAGTCCGTGGCGCTCGGCGGCGCGGGCAACGTGCTGCGCAACGCGGTCGCGATGGGCGCCGACGCGCTGCTCTGCGCCGCGGTCGGGGACGATCGCGCCGGCGAGCGCCTGGTGGACCTGCTGAAGGAGCTCGGCGCCGACCCCTCCGGCATCGTGCGCGTCGAGGGGCGGCCGACGACGCGCAAGACGCGCGTCGAGGCGCGCTCACAGCAGATGCTCCGCTTCGACCGCGAGACGGACGCCCCGCTCCCGGACGAGGCGGTGCGCCGGCTCGAACGCGTGCTCGGCGACGCGCTCCCGCGCGTGCACGGCGCGATCCTCGAGGACTACGGCAAGGGGATGCTCGTGCCGGCGGTCGTGCGGCGCTGGATGCGGCGCCTGCGCGCGGCCGGCGTCCCGGTGACCGTGGATCCCAAGGGACACCTCGAGGCGTACCGCGGCGCACAGCTCGTGAAGCCGAACCTGCGCGAGGTCGAGGTGTTGACCGGGCTTCCGATCCGCACGCGCGACCAGCTCGCCGTCGCGGTGGCGCGCCTGCGCCGGCGGCTCGGCGGCAGCGCGGTGATCGTGACGCGGGGCGCCGAGGGGATGACCGTGTTCGACGACGACCCGGCCGGAGTCGACGTCCCGATCGAGCGCTGCGAGGTGTTCGACGTGCAGGGCGCCGGGGACACGGCGATCACTGCGCTCACGCTCGCGCGCCTCGCCGGGGCGTCGCTGCTCGAGGCCGCAGTGATCGGCAACGCCGCCGCGTCGGTGGTGGTCCGCAAGCTCGGGACGGCGACCGCCACGTCGCGCGAGATCCGGCGGCGGCTCCCGGCGGCGGCGGCGGCCGTACGGCGCGCCGGAGCGCGCGCGTGATCGTCAGCATGACGGGGTTCGGCCGCGCCGAGTTCGAGGTCGCGGGCGCGGGCTACCAGGTCGAGCTGCGCAGCGTGAACCAGCGCCACCTCGACCTGCAGGTGCGCCTGCCGCGCGCGCTCGCCCGCTTCGAGCCCGAGCTGCGCCGGCTGCTCCAGAGCCGCTTCGCGCGCGGGAAGGTCGAGCTCTCGGTGAGTGGGCGGCCGGGCGCGGTGACGGAGACGCTGCGCATCGACTCTGCGGTGGCCGCGCGCTACGTGGAGGTGGCGCGCGAGCTCGCCGGTCGCCACGGCCTCGGCGGCTCGCTCGGCATCGACCGCCTCCTCGCCCTGCCCGGTGTCGCGCGCCTCGCGGAGCCAGAGGTGCCGGAGCCGGCCTTCGCCGCGGAGCTCACCGCGGCGTCGGAGCGAGCGGCGGACGAGCTCTCGGCGATGCGGCGCGCGGAGGGCGAGGTGCTCGCGCGCGACCTGCGCGCGCGCGTCGCGCGCGTCGAGCAGCTCGCGCTGCGGGTGGAGGAGCGGGCCGGTGGCGTCCAGACCGCGGCGCGCGACAAGCTGCGCAAGCGCGCCGAGCAGCTCGCTGCCGAGACCGGCCTCGCCGACCCGGCGCGCCTCGCGCAGGAGCTCGTGTGGGCAGCGGACCGGCTCGACGTCACCGAGGAGCTGGTGCGGCTGCGCAGCCACGGCGAGCAGTTCCGCGCCGCGCTCGAAGGGGCCGACGGCGGGGTCGGGCGGCGGCTCGAGTTCCTGCTCCAGGAGATGGCGCGCGAGGCCAACACGATCGGCTCGAAGGGAGCCGACGCCCCGGTCGCGCACCTCGTCGTCGACCTCAAGACCGAGCTCGAGCGCATGCGGGAGCAGGTGCTGAATGTCGAGTAGCCGGGTGCGCGCCCTGCCCGCGAGCGAGCCGCGCGCCGCCGGCCTCTTGCGGATGCTCAACGTCGGCTACGGCAACCTGGTCGCGGCCGCGCGCGTGATCGCGATCGTCTCGCCGCAGTCGTCGCCCATGCGGCGGCTGCGCGAGGAGGCGGGGAGCCGCGGCAAGCTCGTCGACGCCACGCAGGGCCGGCGCACGCGCTCGATCCTCGTGACCGACAGCGACCACGTGATCCTCTCCGCGATCAACCCGGAGACGATCGCCGCGCGGCTCGAGCAGGGCGACGAAGGCGCCGGCGAGGGCTAGCCAGGGTGACTCGCCGCGGGATCCCCTTCGTGGTGGCCGCGCCGTCGGGCACCGGGAAGACCACGGTCTGCAAGGCGCTGGTCGCGTCGGACGCCGGGCTGCGCTTCTCCGTGTCCCACACCACGCGCCCGCCGCGTGAGGGCGAGCGCGATGGCGTCGACTACCACTTCGTGTCGCACGAGCGCTTCGAGGCGCTCGTGCGCGAGGGCGCCTTCCTCGAGCACGCGGAGTACGCCGGCAACCTCTACGGCACGAGCCACGCCGCGGTCGACGAGCCGCTCCTCGCCGGGCTCGACGTGCTGCTCGAGATCGAGGTGCAGGGAGCGCGCCAGGTGCGCGAGCGGCGCTCGGACGCGCGCCTGGTGTTCCTGCTCCCGCCTTCGCTGTCGGCGCTCGAGGCGCGCCTGCGCGGGCGCGGGAGCGACGGCGCCGAGGGGATCCGAGCGCGCCTCGAGCTCGCGCGGCGCGAGCTCGAGGCCGTGCCGCTCTTCGACTACCTCGTCGTGAACGACGAGCTCGAGCGCTGCGTCGAAGCGATGCGCGAGATCGTCGCAGCGGAGCGCCTCGGTCTCGCGGCCGAAGCGCGTCTGCGCCACGGGCGCGACGCCGTGTGGCCGGCGCTCGGACCGAAGCTGCGCGCGCTCGCGGAGTTCCCGCCTCCCGTCCGCTGAGGAGTGCGGCCCGTCCGTCCGCTAGACTGGGGCGATGCCCACGAGGAAGGATCCCGCGCGGCATCGAGGGGGCGCGCAGGGGGGCGGCGCGCTGCGCCACCGTTCGGTCCAGGAGGCCGCCTCTCTCGACGCGCTGCTCGAAGGCTCGTACCCCTCCTTCGGCGGCGGCTATCTGCGGCGCGTGTGGTCGCTGCTCGACGAGGCGATCGGGCGCGGGCTCCCGATGACGCTCTCGATCTCCGGGCCGGTCACCGCGTCCGGGCAGCACTACGCCTGGCTGAACCCGCTCCTCGACGCCGGCTGGTTCGCGTGGCTCTCGGTGACGGACGCCATCTGCTACCACGACGGCCACCGGGCGCTCGAGTCCGTGCGCGAGGCGGACTTCCGCGAGGTCCCGATCTTCGGCGACGACGCCGAGCTGCGCGACGAGGAGATCATCCGCATCACCGACATCGGCTTCCCCGAGTCGGTGCTGCTCGACACGGACGCCTGGCTCTGCGAGCTGCTGCGCCGGCCCGAGTTCCAGCGCCGCATGACGGGCTGCGAGTTCCGCAACCTCCTCGGCCGCCACTACGCGGCTGCCGAGCTCGCCGCCAACGCCCGCGAAGGCCTGCTCGCGCTCTGCTACCGCAAGGCGATCCCGCTCTTCGTCGGCGCGCCGGCGGACGGGAGCGTGTTCCTCAACTCGGTGAAGCTCTGGGCGCTGCGCGAGGTCGGCGGCGACCCGTACGCGTTCGAGCTCGACCTCCACGGCGAGGTGTTCGAGTCGTGCGCCTACCACCACTGGGGCCTGTTCGAGTCGGACGCCAAGAACCTCGGCACGCTCATCCTCGGCGGCGGCGTGCCGAAGAACTACAACCTCCAGCCCGAGCCCGCCCTCTCGCAGATCTTCGGCTTCGAGGACGCCCGCGGCTTCCTCTACGACATCCAGATCACGACGGCGCCCGTGACGGACGGCTCGCTCTCGAGCTGCCCGCCGGGCGAGGCCGTCACCTGGGGCAAGGTCGACAAGGAGCACTACAAGCAGACGACCGAGAGCTTCTCGTGCGACTACTCGGTCGTGATGCCGATCCTCACGAAGGCACTGCTCGACAAGCGCGAGCGGCTCTCGAAGCTGCGCGAGGAGATCGGGGACGACGCGCTGCACGAACGCCACCCCGAGGCCGCCGGCTACCTGCGCGATCCGGCGGGCTATCGGCTGTTCGACCGGCGCGAGGAGCTGCTCGCGCGCCTGCGCGAGCGCGTGCGGCAGGAGCTCCTCCCCGCCCGCTGAGGGAGCGGCGGCCTATACTCGCCCGATCCGTGGGCTGTCCGACCTGCCGCCGCGAGAACCCGGCCGGCGCGCGCTTCTGCAACGGCTGCGGCGCCGCGCTGCCGCCGCGCTGCACCGCGTGCGACCACGAGAACCCGCCGGGCGCCGCGTTCTGCAACGCGTGCGGGCGGCCGCTCGAGGGTCCGCCGCGCGTCGCCGCGCCCGACCCGCGCTCGTACACGCCGCGCCACCTCGCCGAGCGGATCCTCCAGAGCCGCGCGGCCGTCGAGGGCGAGCGCAAGCACGTGACCGTCCTCTTCTGCGACGTCGCCGACTCGACGCCGCTCGCGGTGCGGCTCGGGCCCGAGGGCATGCACGCGGCGATGAACCGCTTGATCCAGCTCGTCTGCGCGGAGGTCCACGCGTACGAGGGCACGGTGAACCAGTTCCTCGGCGACGGCACGATGGCGCTGTTCGGTGCGCCCCTCGCGCTCGAGGATGCACCGCAGCGCGCCGTCGCGGCGGCGCTCGGCATCCAGCGGGCCGTGGCACGGCTCGCCGCGGAGGACCCGGCCGGCCCGTGCGCGGACTTGCGGGTGCGGATCGGGATCCACTCGGGGCCCGTGGTGGTCGGGCGCATCGGCGACGACCTGCGCATGGACTACACCGCGGTCGGCGACACGACCCACCTTGCCGCGCGGCTCCAGGGCGCGGCGCTGCCCGGCCGCGTGGTGCTGTCCGAGGCGACCCGGCAGCTCGTCGCGGGCTGGTTCGAGCTGCGCGAGCTCGGCGCGCTCGACCTGCGCGGGATCGCGAACCCGGTGCACGCGTTCGAGGTCGTGCGCGAGCGGCCCGTGCGCGATCGCGTGGAGGCGCGGCTCGAGTCGGGGCTCACGCCGCTCGTGGGGCGGGAGCGCGAGCTCGCCGCGCTCGATGCGGCGTTCGCCGCCGCGCGCGCGGGGCGCGGGCAGGTGGCGTTCGTCGTCGGCGAGGCGGGGCTCGGCAAGTCGCGCCTCCTCTTCGAGTTCCGCGGCCGCCTGGCGGACGCGCCGCACGCGTGGCTCGAAGGGCGCTGCGCCTCGTACGCCCGCGCAACGGGCTTCTACCCCATCGCAGACGCGCTCCGGCGCGCGTTCCGGATCACGGATCGCGACGACGAGGCCGCCGCGCTCGCGGCGCTCGAGAAGGTCGAGGCGGAGGAGGGCGGCGCGCTCGCTTGGACGCTGCCGTTCCTGCGCCAGCTGCTCGCCCTCCCGTGCGGCGAGCCGGAGGTCGAGCAGCTCGACGCGGCGACCCGGCGCAGCGAGACGTTCCGCGCGCTGCGCGCGCGCATCGAGCGGGCGGCCGCGCGGGGGCCGTTCGTGCTCGTGATCGAGGACCTGCACTGGATCGACCGGGCGTCGGAGGAGCTGCTGGCCTACCTCGCCGAAGCGGTCGCGACGCTCCCCGCGCTGATCGTGCTCACGCACCGCCCGGGGTACCAGCACCCCTTCGGCGACCGCAGCTACCACTCGCGCATCGCGCTCCAGCCGCTCTCGGAGGGCGAGATGCGCGCGATGACCGGCGCCGTGCTCGAGGCGGACAGCGTGCCGCCCGGGCTCGGAGCGCTCATCGCGCGCAAGGCCGAGGGCAACCCGTTCTTCGTCGAAGAGGTCGCGAAGTCGCTGCTCGAGGAGGGCGCGCTGCGCCGCGTCGAGCGCCGCGTGGAGCTCGCGCGACCGCTCGAGACGGGCGCCGTGCCCGACAGCATCCAGGACGTGCTGATGGCGCGGCTCGACCGGCTCGGCGAGGAGTCGAAGCGGGCGCTGCAGGTCGCCTCGATCATCGGCCGCGAGTTCACGGTGCGGCTGCTCGAGCGCATCCACGAGGCGGGCGAGCGGGTGCATCCGCTGCTCGCGGAGCTGCGCGGCCTCGAGCTGATCCACGAGAAAGCCGTCCAGCCCGAGCTCGCCTTCATGTTCAAGCACGCGCTGACCCACGACGTCGCCTACGCGAGCGTCCT
>DATAGA010000015.1:0-2003 GCA_036257215.1 Myxococcota bacterium | reverse complement strand
TCGGCGACGAGCGACGTCTCGCCCGAGAACGTCATCGTCCGGGGATCGAGGCAATGGGCGTGGTCGATGCGGAGGCGCATTCCAGCTCCCGTCACTGTCCCGACACGGCGGCCGTCGGATCGCCGTTCGCGTCGACGACGTACAGCGAGACGCGGACCGACTTGCGGGGGCCCTCGACCTCCACGCGGCACGAACGGCCCCCCGTTGCGCCCGCGTTCGACACGGAGAAGAGCTGGCCCGGCGAGAGCGACGCGGGAACCGGAGCGTTCACCTCGTCCCCCTGCGGGTCGAGGATCGCGACGACGACTTCGCGCGTCTTCGTGCTCGCGTTCGCCACGTTGCAGACGAACGTCCCGCTGGTACCGCGGGTCAGCGGGGGGGTATGCACCGTGGCGGCGCCGGCCGGGGCCGAAAGCAAGAGCCACGCGACCGCGATGGATGCCGGAACCGATGCCGCCTTCATGAGTCCCCCCTCGACGGGTCGCTCACGATGGGACCTCGCACCACGCGCGCGCCGTCACGAGGGAAGCCTACCCTGCTCGGGGCCGGTGTCCCTTCCCGTTGCCGCTCCGTAGCGCCGCAGCGCCTCCGCGCGGCGCTCGGCGTGGTCCACGATGGGGGCCGGGTAGCCCGCGGGCGGACGCGGCGCGCGCCACGGCGCGTGGAGGTGCTCGCGCGGGACGTCGCGCAGCTCGGGCACGTAGCGGCGGACGTAGGCGCCGTCCGGGTCGAACTTCCGCCCCTGGAGCACGGGGTTGAAGACGCGGAACCAGGGCTGCGCGTCGGTCCCGGTCGAGGCGGCCCACTGCCAGCCGCCGTTGTTGCTCGCGGGGTCACCGTCCACGAGGCGCTGGTAGAAGAACCTCTCGCCCAGCCGCCAGTCGAGCAGGAGGTCCTTGCTGAGGAAGCTCGCGACCACCATGCGCGCGCGGTTGTGCACCCAGCCGACCTCGGCGAGCTGGCGCATCGCCGCGTCGACGAACGAGTAGCCGGTCCGGCCCTCGCGCCAGGCGGCGAACGCGGCCGGGTCGTCGTTCCAGCGCAGGCCGTCGAACTCGCGCCGCTGGGCTCCGTTCGCGACGTGGGGGTTCGCGTCGAGGATCGAGACGTAGAACTCGCGCCACACGAGCTCGTCGATCCACTTCTGCACTCCCGCGCGGCCCCCGCGCTCGCGCGCTCGCGCCAAGGCGGCCGCGAACGCGCGCCGGGGCGAGAGCATTCCGAAGCGCAGGTACGGCGAGAGCCGGCTGGTCCCGTCCTCGGCGGGACGGTCGCGCCGCTCGCGGTAGTGGGCCACGGCGTGGCCCAGGAAGGAGTCGAGGCGGCGCCGCGCGGCGGCCTCGCCGGCGGCCGGGAGCTGCGTCGCGTCGCCCGCGAAGCCGAGCGCGGCGGCGGCCGGGAGGGGCTCGCTCGCGAGAGCGGGGATCGGCGGCGGCAGACGGCGCGCCGGCTGCGGCTCCTCCGGCGCCTCCGACCAGCGCAGCCGCCACGCTTTGCGGAACGCCGTGTACACGGCGAAGGGCGTGCCGTCGCGCTTCCTCACCTCGTCGGTCTCTAGCGCCACGCGGTCCTTGTAGGTCTCGACCGAGACGCGGAGCCGCGCGGCCTCGCGCTCGACGCGCGCGTCGCGCCGGCGCGCGTACCGCGACTCGAAGCGGTTCCAGACGAGCAGCTCGGCGCGGCTCTCCTCCAGCACGCGCGCGATCTCCCGCACCGGATCGCCGCGCCGGAGCACGAGACGCTGCCCCGCGGCCTCGAGATCGGCCGCGAGGCGCGCGAGCCCGTCGAGCAGGAAGCGCACGCGCGGCGCCCCGGTGCGCGCGCTCGCCAGAAGCCCCTCGTCGAGCACGAACACGATGGCGAGCTCGCTCGCACGCGCGGCGGCCGCGAGGAGGCCGCGGTTGTCGTCGAGGCGCAAGTCGGCGCGCAGCCAGTGGACGGCGCGCATCAGACGCGGTTCCGGAGCGCGAGCTCGTTCGGGTGCGGCTCGAGGTAGACCTGGC
>DATAGA010000607.1:0-9845 GCA_036257215.1 Myxococcota bacterium | reverse complement strand
TCGGTCGCGCTCGACGGCGCGGACCTCGAGGTCGCGGCCGGGGAGGTGCACGCCCTCCTCGGGGAGAACGGAGCCGGCAAGACGACCCTCGTGAACGTCGCGATCGGCCTGGTGCGGCCCGACCGCGGCGTGCTCGCGCTCGGCGGCCAGCCGGTCGATCTCGCGCGCTACTCCCCGCGCGCCGCGCGCACCGCGGGGATCGCGATGGTGCACCAGCACTCGACGCTGGTCCCGGCGTTCAGCGCCGAGGAGAATCTCGCGTTCGCGGACTCCGCGACCGGGGTCTGGTTCGCCCCGGGCGCGGCCCGCGCGCGGGCCGAGGCGCTGCGCGCGCAGTTCGGCCTCGACGTGCCACTCGGCGTGCGCGTCGACGAGCTCTCGGTGGGACAGCGCCAGCGCGCCGAGATCCTGCGCGCGCTCGGCCGCGGCGCGCGCGTGCTCGTGCTCGACGAACCGACCGCCGCGCTCACGCCGTCCGAGACGCGCGCACTCCTCCCCGTGCTGCGTCGGCTCGCCGCGAGCGGCTGCGCGGTGGTCTTCATCTCGCACAAGCTCGAGGAGATCCGCGAGGTCGCCGACCGCGTGACGGTGCTCCGCCGCGGGCGCACCGCCGCGACGCTCGAGGCGCGCACGGCCGACGCGCGCGCGCTCGGGCGCCTGATGCTCGGGCGCGAGCTCGACGACCTCGCGCGCCGGAGCGAGCCGCTCGAGCGGCCGACCGGGCCGCCGCTCTTCGCGCTGCGCGGGGTCTGCGCGCCCGGGCTGCGCGCCGCGAGCGCGCTGCGGGACCTCGAGCTCGAGGTCGCCGCCGGCGAGATCGTGGGGATCGCGGGCATCGACGGCAACGGCCAGCGCGAGCTCGAGGAGGTGCTTGCCGGCGTGCGCCCGGCGAGCGCGGGACGCCTCGAGGTCGCCGGCGAGCCGACGCCCTTCGGTGTGCGCTCCCTGCGCGCGCGCAGGGCCGCCCACCTCTCGGGCGACCGCGAGCGGGCGGGCCTCGTGGGCGCGATGAGCGTGGCCGAGAACCTGGTCCTGAACGGCAGCTACGACGACCGCCGCTTCTTCCGCCCGGGCTGGTTCCACGCCGCCGCCGCGCGCGAGCACGCGCGCGGGCCCATCGCCGCGTTCGGCATCGTCCCGCCCGACCCCGACCGCGCGGTCGCGCTCCTTTCCGGCGGCAACGCCCAGAAGGTCGCCGTCGCGCGCGAGCTGGAAGCGCAGCCGCGCGTCCTCGTCGCGGTGAACCCGACCCGCGGCCTCGACGTCGGCTCCGCGCGCTTCGTGCACGAACGGCTGCTCGCGCTGCGCGCGGAGGGGAGCGCGATCCTGCTCGTCTCGACGGAGCTCGAAGAAGTGCTCGCGCTCGCCGACCGCGTGCTCGCGCTCGTGCGCGGGCGGCTGGTCCCCATCCCAACGGGCGCGGATCGCGAGGCGATCGGCGCGATCCTGCTGGGCGCGGAGGCCGGCGCGGCCGCATGACGGCGCACGGACCCGACGCGGCGGGTGCAGGCGCGGCGGCGTCGGCGGGCGCGACGGGTTCGACGGCCGGCGCGCGCGCGCGCGAGGCCCTGCGCGCGTTCGCCGCCGCCGCCGCCGCGCTCGCCGCGGCCGCCGCCGCGATCGCGGCGCTCGGCCTTCCCGCCGGCGCCGCGCTGCAGGCGCTCGCGGCCGGGTCGCTCGGCGGCCCCGCGGCGTGGACCGCGACGCTGCTCAAGACCGGCCCGCTCCTCCTCACGGGCCTCTCGGTGGCGCTCGCCTTCCGCTGCGGGGTCTGGAACATCGGCGCCGAGGGCCAGCTCCTCGCCGGCGCGCTCGCGCTGACGGCGCTCGCGACGCGCGTCGCGCCCGACGCGCCCGCCGTCCTGCTCGTCCCGCTCGCGCTCGCGGGCGGCGCCGCCGCCGGCGCGGCGCTCGGCGCGCTCGCCGGCGTGCTGCGCGCGACGCGCGGCGTGTCGGAGGTGATCTCGACCATCCTGCTCAACTTCATCGCCCTCCAGGCGGTGGCGTGGGCGGTGCAGGGCCCGCTGCAGGAGGCGGCGGGCGCGTACCCGCAGAGCGACGCGCTGCCCGCGGCGGCCCGTCTCCCCGCGCTCGGCCGGGTTCACGCCGGCGTCGCGCTCGCTCTCGCGGCCGCGGGCGCGGTGGCATGGCTGCTCTTCCGCACGCCGCTCGGCTTCCGCCTGCGCGCCGTGGGCCACTCGCCCGTGGCCGCGCGCTTCGCCGGGATCTCCCCGGAGCGGCACGGCGTCGCGGCGCTCGCCCTCGCGGGCGCGCTCGCCGGAGCGGCCGGCGCGTTCGAGGTCGCCGGCGTCACCGGCCGCCTGTACCAGGGCCTCTCGCCGGGCTACGGCTACACCGCGATCGCGGTCGCGCTGCTCGCGCGGCTGCACCCGCTCGCCGTCGTCCCCTCGGCGCTGTTCTTCGGCGCGCTCGAGGCCGGCGCCGGCGCGATGCAGCGCGAGGCCGGGATTCCCTCCGTCGCGACGGAGGTGGTGCAGGGCATCGTGATCCTCTTCTCGGTGGGCTTCGCGTGGCCCGGGCGGCGCCGCTAGTGGAGGCGCTGCTCGAGGCCGCGCTCCGACTCGCGGCGCCGCTCCTCCTCGCGGCCCTCGGCGAGCTCGTCGTCGAGCGGGCGGGGGTCGTGAACATCGGCATCGAAGGAATGATGCTGGTCGGCGCGTTCGCGGCCTTCGCGGTCGCGTGCGCGACCGGCTCTCCGCTCGCGGGCGTCGCCGCCGCCGCCGCAGCGGCCGCCGCGCTCGGCGCGCTCTTCGCCGCCGCGGCCGTGCTCGGCCGCGCCGACCAGATCGTCGTCGGGACCGCGGTGAACCTGCTCGCCCTCGGCGCGACCGGCCTCGGGCTGCGCGCGCTCTTTCCGGCCGGCGCGCCCGAGGCGCCGGGCCTCGCGGACGCTGCGCTGCCCGGCCTTGCGACGCTTCCGGGTGTCGGCGCCGTGCTCTTCCGCCAGAGCCCGTTCGCGTACGCGGGCCTCGCGCTGTGCGCGGCGGTGGCGCTCTTCCTGGGCCGCACGCGCGCGGGCCTCGTGCTGCGGGCCGTCGGCGAGGCCGCCCGGGCCGCCGACGCCGAGGGCGTGCGCGTCGCGGCGGTGCGCGTCGCGGCCGTCCTCTTCGGCGCCGCGGCGGCGGGGGTTGCGGGCGCGACGCTCACGCTCTCCCAGTCCCACGTCTTCACCGAGGGCATGACCGCTGGACGCGGCTTCATCGCCCTCACGGTCGTGATCTTCGGCCGCTGGCGCCCGCTCGGCGTCCTCGGCGCCGCGCTCTTCTTCGGCCTCGCGAGCGCGCTCCAGTTCCGGCTCCAGGCACGCGGGGTGGCGCTTCCGTACCCCGTGTTCCTGATGTTCCCCTACGCCGTGACGCTGCTCGTGCTCGCCTTCTTCGCGGGAGGCGCCCGCGCGCCCGGCGACCTCGCGCGCCCCTACGCCCGCGAGTCGCGCGAAGAGAGGTAGGCGCCGGTAGCATCGCGCCGGGCGCCCTGGCGGCGCCGCAGGAGGCTCCGTGGACCGGCCGGTCGAAGTCGAGCGACTCAAGGACTACGCGAAGCAGGTGTTCGGCGCGCTCCAGGGCGCGGTGACGGCAGGCATGATCCACCTCGGCGACCGCCTGGGGCTCTACCGCGCGCTCGCCGCCGGTCCGGCGACGAGCGCCGAGCTCGCCGCGCGCACCGGGCTCGACGAGCGCTGGGTGCGCGAGTGGCTCCGTCAGCAGGGCGCCGCGCGTCTGCTCGAATGGGACGCGCAGGAGCGCTTCTCGCTCTCGCCCGAGGGCCGCGCCGTCCTCGCCGAGGAGAACCATCCCGCGTTCGGCGGCGGCATGTTCTGCAACCTGCCGCAGACGATGGCCGTGCTCGAGCGGCTGCCCGAAGCCTTCGCGTCGGGACGGGGTCTTCCCTACGACGCCTTCGGACCCGAGGGCGCGCGCGGCATCGAGCGCGGCTTCGCGCCCTGGACGCGCGCGTTCCTCGCCCCACTCGCGATCGCGAGCCTCGAGGGCGTGAAGGAGCGCCTCGAGCGCGGCGCGCGCGTCGCGGACGTCGGCTGCGGCGCGGGGGTCGCGCTGCTCTCGCTCGCGCGCGCCTTCCCGCGCTCGGAGTTCCACGGCTTCGAGCTCTCGCGGCACGCGCTGGCGCGGGCCGAGACGAACCGCGCGGAGGAAGGGCTCGCGAACGTCTCGTTCCACGAGACGCGCGGCGAGGAGCTGCCCGCCGAGCCCGGCTTCGACCTCGTCCTCTCGCTCGACTGCCTGCACGACATGACGCGTCCCGCCGAGGTCGCCGCAGCCGTGCGGCGGGCGCTGCGGCCCGGCGGCACCTGGTTCGTCGCCGACATCAAGGGCCGCGGCTCCTTCGCGGCCGACGTCGAGAAGAACCCGATGGCCGCTCTCATGTACGGGATGTCCGTCCTGACCTGCATGTCGTCGGCGCTCTCCGAGCCCGGCGGCGCGGGCCTCGGCACGCTCGGGCTCCCGGAGCCCGCCATGCGCGCGCTGGGCGAGGCCGCGGGCTTCACCCGCTTCCGCGCGCTCGACCTCGGCCACCCGGTGAACGCGTTCTACGAGCTGCGCCCGTAGACCGCGCTACGGCCGCTCGTCGTCCTGAGCGGGCTCGATGCGCAGCTCCTTGCGCTGGATCGCGGCGCGCTCGAGGGCGGCGGCGCGCTCGCGCTCGATCTCGAGGGCGAGCTCGCGCCGCCGCTCTTCTGCCGCCTGGCGGTCGATGTCGACGCTCACCTGCTTGAGCGTCGCCAGGCGCTTCTCGAGCAGCGCGTTGCGCGCGCCCACGTACTCGGGCGGGACGTCGGGCATCTCGGCGTCCGGGGCGTACTGGAGCAGCACGACCTCGCTCCTCTGCGAGCCGTCGCTCGCGCGCGCGGTAACCTCGATGCGGTTCTTCCCGGGCGCGAGCGGGACGAGCGCGCGGAAGGAGCCGTCGGGCCCGAGCGTCAGCTCGTCCGCGTCCTTTCCGGTGGTCGCGTTGCGCACGCTCAGCTCCTCGATGTTCGCGAGGTTCACCTCCTCGATCACGCGGCCGATGTCGCCCGGCTCGCGCACGGGGGTGAAGAGCCCGCCGGTGCGCTCGGCCATCTCGACCGGCGCGATCGGACCCGAGAGCGCCTCGGCGCCGAGCGCGAAGGTGTGGACGCGGACGCCCGCCTTGCGCGCGCGCTCGGCGGCGCGCACCGCGGCCTGGACGTTGGGCCCGAGCGCCGCGTCGACCGGCAGCGTGGGAAGCCCGTCGGTCAGATAGAGCACGATGCGGGTCGCGTCGGCGTCGGGCTGCGAGAGGCCGCCGCGCAGGCCGAGCAGCTCGATCACGGCCTGGTCGAGGCCGGCCGCCATGTGGGTGCCGCCGTACGGGCCGCGAGAGAGGATCGCGTCGAGGCCGCGCTCGACGCGCGCGTAGTCGCTCGTGAGCGGCACCTCGGTGACGGCCGGCGGGCCGTCGCGGGCCCCGATCACGATCGTGCCGGGGGGCGCGGAAGGCGAGCCCGAGAAAGAGACGAGGCCGACGCGCGCGACGCGCGGATCGAGGCTTTGCAGCAACTGCCGCGCCGCCGCGACCTCGGCGGCCAGCACCGAGTCGCCCGCGTCCTGACCGCGGAAGAGGCCGGAGATGCCGCGCTCCCCGGTGATGCCGTTGCCGTTCACGTCGACGCCCGTCATGTCGGAGGTCGAGCCCGACGTGTCGAGCACGAGCACGACGTCGAAGCGGCTGAACTCGCCGAGCACCGCGAGCGCGCGGCCGGCGACGAACCCGCCCGTCCCGCCGCCGAAGACCTCGCCCGAGCCGGGGTAGTCGATCGCGAGCTCGAGCCGCGCGGTCGCGCGCTCGCTGCGGATGAGCGGGGCGTCGCCGCGCGGGGCGGGCGGACCGGCGCGGGGCTGCTCCTCGACGTTCTCGTCCTCGTCCTCCGCCGCGGTCTTCGAGTCGTCGTCGGCGGGCGCAGGGGCGGCGGCCGGCGCGCGGGCCTGCGCATCCCCGCTCGACGACCGGCGTGCGTCGGACGCGGGCGCGGCGGCCCGCGCAGTGGCCGCGCCGGCCGGCGCGAAGGCGGCGAAGGGAACGCCGCGGCCCTCGTCGAGCGGCGCGGCCGCGGCAGCGAGGACGCCGTCGAGGGGGGCCGCGCCGAGGCGGAGCCGGTTTCCCTCCGGCCAGGCGGCCTCGAGCAGGCCGAGTACGAGACCGGTCTTCTCCGACAGCACCGGCGCTCCCCCCCAGCCGCGCAGGTCCGTGTTCACGTCGAGATCGATCTCGAGGCGCGCCGGCTGTACCGCGACGATGCGGCCGTAGAGCGCGTCCTCGTCCTGTGCCTCCATCGCCGGAACGCCGAGGAGCCGCACGCGCTCGCCCTTGCGCGCGGCGCCGATCCCGCTCGGCTCGAGCACGCGCGCTCCGACGGGCGACGCGTCGAGCTTGAAGAGCACGAAGTCGTCGCGCAGCGAGCCGCCGAGGTCGACGAAGGGGCGCCCGGGCGGAGCGAGGAAGCGGGTGGAGCGCGCGACGCGCTTCCCGGTGCGGCCGAGGCGGAACTCGACGGAGGGCGCTGCGGCGAGCTGCGCGAGGTCGAACGAATGGGCCGCTCCCACTGCCGCCACGCCGCTTCGCGCAAGCCGCAGGAAGAACACCGTCCCGCCCGCGCCCTCGCGCGACGCGCGCCCGTCGGCGCCGATCCGCTCGGGCACCGCGACGGCAGGCAGCTCCGCGCTCCGAGCGGGCGCCGTCGCGGGCGCGAGCAGGCTCGCGAGCAGCATCGCGCCGAGGCAGCGAGGGGAGGGACCGCGCGCCACGCACAGACGATACCGAGGCGGCGCTCGCGGCGGGAGCCGGTGCTCGCGGGCGTGCCGGACCGGCGCGCCCGCCGCGTGGTCTGTACCCTGCGGGCGCTTCGTCCGCGGGGGGGATGACGTGAGGGAACGCACGTGAGCGAGCGGGCGCGGCGAGCGCGGGCTCCCGCTGTGCGCGTCGCGGCGGGGCGCCGCGGGCCGCGCCCCGGCGTCGGCATCAAGGGCGTGACGATGGCGGCGCTCGCGGTCTGGGCGCTCGCGTCGGCGCTCGTCGCAGGCGCGGTGCAGCCCGAGCGCTTCGACACCGTCGTGCTCGACCCGGGGCACGGCGGCGACGACCACGGCGCGGAGGGACCGCGGGGCCTGCTCGAGAAGGACCTCACCCTCGACGTCGCGCGCCGGCTCGCGCGCGAGCTCGAGGCGCGCGGCCTGCGGGTCGTGCTCTCGCGCCGCGAGGACCGCTTCGTCGGGCTCGCGGAGCGTACGCGCGTCGCCAACGAGGCGCGCGCGGACCTGTTCGTCTCCATCCACGCGAACGGGGCCGAGGCGCGCGCCGCGCGGGGCGTCGAGACCTACTTCGCCTCGCTCGAGGCGAGCGACGAGGCGGCGAAGCGGCTCGCCATCGCCGAGAACGAGGCCTTCGGCGGCGCGGCTGCGCCGGCGACGACCGGCAGCGATCCGCTCGCCGCGATCCTCGGCGACATGATCGCGACGGAGCACCTCGTCGACTCGCAGGAGTTCGCGCGGCTCGCGCTCGAGCAGCTCGCGGCCGGCGACGCGACCCACTCCCGCGGCGTGAAGCAGGCGCCCTTCGTCGTGCTGATGGGCGTCGAGATGCCGGCGGCGCTCGTCGAGATCGGCTTCATCACGAACGTGCGCGAGGAGGCCGTGCTGACCCGCGCCGCCGAGCGCGACCGCATCGCCAAGGGGCTGTCCGCGGCCGTCGCCGAGTACGGGCGCCGCTACGACGCGCGCCGCGGCGGCGAGCCCGGGCCGAGCCCGGCGCCCGCGGCCGCGGCGGCGGGCGGAGGGAGCGAGTAGTGCGCCGCGGGGACGGCCGGGCCCCGGACGAGCTGCGCCCGCTCACGCTGACGCTCGACTTCACCGAGAACCCGCTCGCCTCGGTGCTCTGCGAGCTCGGCCGCACGAAGCTGCTCTGCACGGTGTGCGCCGAGGAGAGCGTGCCGCGCTTCCTCCAGGGAACCGGGAAGGGCTGGGTGACCGCCGAGTACTCGCTGCTGCCCGGCTCCACCGACCGGCGCTCGGAGCGCGAGGCCGCGCGAGGCCGCCCGTCCGGGCGCACGCAGGAGATCCAGCGCCTGATCGGGCGCAGCCTGCGCGCCGTGACCGAGCTCGAGGCGCTCGGCGAGCGCAGCTTCTACGTCGACTGCGACGTCCTACAGGCCGACGGCGGGACGCGTACGGCGGCCGTCATCGGCGGCTATGCCGCGCTCGCGCTCGCGCTGCGCCGCCTGGTCGCCGGCGGCCTCCTCCCGCGCGTCCCGCTGCGCGAGGGGCTCGCGGCGATCTCGGTCGGCATCGTGCGCGGCGTCCCCCTGCTCGACCTCACGTACGAGGAGGACTCCCGCGCGGACGTCGACATGAACGTCGTCGCGACCGCGAGCGGCCGGCTCGCGGAGGTGCAGGGGACGGGCGAGGGCGCGACCTTCGCGCGCGGGGAGCTCGACGCTCTCGTCGATCTCGCGCTGCGCGGCATCGCCCAGATCTGCGAGCTGCAGGAGGAGGCGCTCGCGCGCGCGAAGCCGGCCCCGGGCCGGTGAGCGGACCCGCGCCGGGCGACCCTCCGCTCGTCGCCGTCGCGACCGGGAATTCCGGGAAGCTGCGCGAGCTCGAGCCGCTGCTCGCGGCGCACGGCCTGCGCGGCGTCGCCGTCGGCGAGCTCGGCGCGGTCGCCTTCCCGGAGGAAGCGGACGACTACGAGGCGAACGCCCGCGCCAAGGCCCGCGCAGCGGCGGACGCCCTCGGCGTCCCGGCGCTGGCCGACGACTCGGGGCTCGAGGTCGAGGGGCTCGCCGGCGCGCCCGGCCCGCACTCGGCGCGCTACGGCGGCCCGCTCCTGGACGACGCGGGCCGCTGCGCGCTCCTCTTGCGCGAGCTGGCGGCGCGCCACGGCGCGTCGCGCCGCGCGCGCTTCGTCTGCGTCGCCGCGCTCGCGCTCCCGGGCGGCGCCGTCCACGTGGGACGCGGCGCGTGCGCCGGCGAGATCGCGCACGCTGCGCGCGGCGAGCGGGGCTTCGGCTACGACCCGCTGTTCCGCGTCGACGAGCCGGGGTTTCGCGACGGCCGCACGATGGCCGAGCTCGCGCCGGAGGAGAAGGCGTCGCTCTCGCATCGCGCGCGCGCCGTCGCGGTGCTGGCTCCGGCGCTTGCGGCGCTCGCGCGCGGCGCTCAGCCGTACGCCGCGAAGCGCTCGTAAGGGGTGGGGCGCGCCGGGTCGTAGCGGCGCAGCTCGCGCTCGAGGCGCGCGCGCTCGCGCGAGCGCAGGACGATGCCCTCGCCCTCGAGGAAGCGCACGAGCCCGTCGCGCGCGAAGGCGAGGGCCTCCTCGCGGCCGAGCCGCTCCGGGTCCGCGCCGGCCTCGTGGAGTGCGTGCCACAGCGCGAGCCGGGGGAGCCGCCGACCCGCGGCCACGCAGGTCTCGACGAAGAGGTGATCGAAGCGGCGCCGGCCCACGCCTCGAAGTGGCCCCGGCGGGGTCGTGGGTGGCGCGCCGGCGCGGTGGTGCGGCCGGCGCCGCGCGGCCCCGCTGCGCGCGGCTACCCTCGCGACGTGCGGCGGGGAGCGGCGCGCGGGGCGCACGCGCGCGGACCGGGGCGGCGGGCGGGGCGGCGCTCGCAGATCTGCGCGGCCGTCGCCGCGGCCGCTCTGGCGGGGGCCTGCGCGCTGCTCGGGCCCCGGCCGGTCCCGCCGGACGCGCTCGCCGAGCTCGCCGGCCGCGCGGAACGCGCCCGGGGGCTCCGCTTCGAGACGCCCGTCGACGCGCGGGTCGTGAGCCCGCGCCGGCTGCGCCGCCTGCTCGCG
>DATAGA010000590.1:0-6285 GCA_036257215.1 Myxococcota bacterium | reverse complement strand
CCGAGGTCGCCGCCCACCGCGACGACGCGCTCGATGCCGAGGTGGTCGTGCACGAGCGCGTGCAGGTCGCGGCTGTGGGACGGCAGGTCGTAGAGCCCGTCGGGCGCGAGCCCGGAGAGGCCGAAGCCGCGCAGGTCGGGGGCGATCACGTGGAAGCCGGCCTCGGCGAGCGGGCCCACGTTGCGCCACCAGATCCGCATCGTCTCGGGCCAGCCGTGGATCAGGAGCAGCGCGGGGCCGGTGCCGGCTCGGGCGTACGCCTGCTCGAAGCCGCGCGGCCACGCCCGCTCGACGCGGTAGCGGTCGGGGTCGAGCTCGTCCTTCACGCTGCCGCGGAGCCGACGCTCACGCGTGGGCTTCGGTGGGCGGGATCGGGCTTCCGCTGTCCAGCCACTCGTCGCTGCGCACAGCGTGCTCGAGCGTGATCGGCTCGCGCTTCACGAGCGGAGCCTCGCGGACGGGGCACGCGGGCATCGCGCAGCCCGGACACTGGCGCGGGCGGCAGGGGTCGAAGTGCACGATGACGTCGCCCGGTCGCCCCAGCGCACCCAGCACCACCTCACGGACGCGGTCGCTCTCCGCGTGCAGCCGGTCCGCGTCGAAGTAGCGAGGCACGGCGAGGTGCAGGTCGGTGTGCTGGACGGAACCCGACCGGAAGCTGCGGAGACTGTGGACGTCGATCCACGAGGGCGCGCGCTCGCGCTCGAGCGCCTCACAGATCGGGCCGAGCAGCTCGACGTCCGCTTCGTCCATGAGCCCCCCCACTGCGCCGCGCACGAGCCGCCAGCCGGTGCGCAGGATCGAGAGCGCCACGGCGATCGCGACGAGGGGGTCGAGCCGGGGCCAGCCCGTGAGGTACACCGCGCCGAGGCCGGCGATCACACCGACCGTCGTCACGACGTCGGTGAGTACGTGGTGCCCGTCCGCCGTCACTGCGGCCGAGTGCGTGCGGCGACCGGTGCGCACGAGGTACGCCCCGAGCGCCAGATTCGCGAGCGCGAGGGCGCCGGAGAGCGCGAGTCCCACATCGAGGCGATGCAGCTCGGGCCCGCGCACGAGATCGAGCGCCGCGTGGTACACGATCACCACGGCGGCCACCGCGATCAGCGCCCCTTCGACCCCCGCGGAGAAGAACTCGACCTTGCCGTGGCCGTAGGGGTGATCGCGGTCCGCTGGCCGCGACGCCACGTACACCGCATAGAGGACGAGCGCGGACGCGACGACGTTGACGATCGACTCGAGGGCGTCGGAGAGGAGTGCCGTCGAGTTGGTGAGAAAGGCCGCGGCGAACTTGCCCGCGCAGATCAGCGCGCCCGCGACGAGCGACACCCAAGCGGCGCGCACGCGGATCGCGTCGGCCGCCACGGGTCGCGCGCGCAGCCGGCGTCCGAGCGCGGCCGGCCTCGCCTCCGTTGCCATGAACGCGAGTCTAGCCCCGGCGGCCGTCTGAGGGCCGGCGGCTAGACTCGCGCCGTGACACTCGCGAGAACGCTCCCCCCCGAGCTCGCGACCGAGGTGCCCGGCCCGCGCTCGCGCGCGCTGGCGGCGCGCCTGCGCGCGGTCGAGAGCCGCAACGTGACCTGCCTCGTGCCCGAGCCTCCCATCTTCTGGGAGCGCGCGGCGGGCGCCAACGTCTGGGACGTGGTCGGCAACCGCTACGTCGACCTCGGCGGCGCGTTCGCGGTCTCGAACGCGGGGCACGCGCACCCGCGCGTCGTGGCCGCCATCGCGGAGCAGGCGGCGCGGCTCCTGCACGGGATGGGCGACGTGCACCCGCCCCGCGTGAAGGTCGAGCTGCTAGAGGCGCTGGCCGCCCGCTTCCCGGGCGGCGGTCCGGCGCGCGCAGTGCTCGGGAGCTCGGGCTCGGATGCGGTCGAGGCGGCGCTCGAGACCGCACAGCTCGCGACCGGCCGCGCGGGCGCGGTCGCCTTCGAGGGCGGCTACCACGGCCTCGCCCTCGGCGCTCTCGACGCGACCTCGCGCGCGGACTTCCGCGAGCCCTTCTCGGCGCGCCTTCCACACGCGACGGTGTTCGCGCGCTACGGCGACGCCGACGACGTGCGCCGCGCCGCGCGCGAGGCGCGCGTGCCGATCGGCGCGGTGATCGTCGAGCCGATCCAGGGTCGCGGCGGCGTGCGCGTGCCCCCGCCCGGGTTCCTGCGCGCGCTGCGGAAGCTGTGCGACGCCGAGGGCTGGCTGCTCGTCGCCGACGAGATCTTCACGGGCTGCGGCCGCACCGGCCGCTTCTTCGCGTGCGAGCGCGAAGGCGTCGTGCCCGACCTGCTCTGCGTGGGCAAGGGGCTCGCCTCGGGCATGCCGATCTCGGCCTGCCTCGGGCGCGCCACGGTGATGGACGCCTGGCCCGCCTCCCGCGGCGAGGCGCTCCGCACGCAGACCTTCCTCGGCCACCCGCCGTCTTGTGCGGCGGCGCTCGCCTCGCTCGCCGTGATCGACGAGGAGGGGCTGGTCGCCCGCGCCGACGAGACGGGCGCCGCGGCGCTCGAGCTGCTCGGGCGCCGGGCCGCCTCGCTTCCGAGCGTGAAGGAGGTGCGCGGGCTCGGCCTCATGCTCGGCGTCGAGTGCGACGGACCCGAGCGCGCGGCGCGCGCGGTCTCGCGCGCGCTCGCCCGCGGCCTCGTGTTGCTCCCGAGCGGGAGCGACGGGCGGGTCCTCTCGATCACGCCGCCCCTCTCGATCGAGCGCGAGTCGCTGCTCGCCGCGCTCGAGGAGCTCTGCGCGTGTCTCGCGTGAGCCGGCCGGACCCGGCGCGCGCCGAGCTCGACGCCCGCGTCCTCGCCTGGATGCGCGAGCCGGGCTTCGCGGCCGACGAGGCGCGCTTCGACGCCCTCGCGCGCGACCTCTTCGCGTTCCAGGTCGCGCACTGCCCGCCCTACGCGCGCTTCTGCGAGGCGCGCGGCCGCACACCGGAGCGGGTCGCGAGCTGGCGCGAGATCCCGGCCGTCCCGACGGGCGCGTTCAAGGAGCTGGCGCTGCGCTCCTTCCCGCCCGAGCGCACCTGCAAGGTGTTCCGCACGAGCGGTACGACCGACGAGCGCCGCGGCGCGCTCCACCTCGACACCGTCACGGTGTACGAGGCCTCGCTCGGCCCGACGTTCGAGCGCTTCGTGCTGCCCGATCTCGCGCCCGGCGAGCGCGCGCTCTTCGCGGTGCTCGCTGCGGCGCCCGGCGAGGCGCCGGACTCCTCGCTCTCGCACATGTTCGGAGCGTTGCTCGCGCGCCGCGGCGCCGAGGGCAGCCGCTTCTTCGTGCGCGGCGGGCGTCTCGACGTCGACGCGTTGCTGAAGGCGCTGGGCGCGGCCGCCCAGCGGCCGGAGCCGATCGCGCTCTGCGGCACGGCCTTCGCCTTCGTGCACCTGCTCGAGGCGCTCGAGGCGGGCGGCCGCGCGCTGCGGCTCCCGGAAACCGCGCGCTTGATGGAGACCGGCGGCTTCAAGGGGCGCGCGCGCGAGCGCTCGCGCGACGAGCTCTACGCCGAGCTCGAGGCGCGCCTCGGCGTCCCCCCGGCGCGCGTCGTGAACCAGTACGGCATGACGGAGCTCGGCAGCCAGTTCTACGACTCGGTCCTGCGCGAGCCGGACGCGCCGCGCCGCAAGCTGGGCCCGCCGTGGGCGCGCGCGCGCGTGGTCGATCCCGAGAGCGGCGAGGAGTGTGCGCCCGGAGAGGTCGGCCTGCTCGCCGTGGTCGACCTCGCGAACACGGGGAGCGTGCTGGCGCTGCAGACGGCGGACGTGGCCCGCTCCCTCGGCGACGGCTTCGAGCTCGTCGGGCGCGCCCCCGGCGCGGAGGCGCGCGGCTGCTCGATTGCGGCCGACGCGCTGCTCGGGGCGACGGGGTGAGCGCCGGCGCGGCCGTCGGCCCGCGCGCCGACGCCGCATCGCTCCGGCGCGAGCTCGAGCGGCTGCGCGAGGCGGGCCGCGCGCTGCGTGCTCGGCCAGCGGCCGAGCGGCTCGACGCGCTCGGCGCCGCGCTCGAGCGCTTCCGCGATCCCGGGTCGGACGCGCGGCGGATCCTGCTGGACGGCCTCCCGCGCAGCGCGGGCTTCGCGCGGGCGACCGTCGAGCGCGGGCTCGCGCTCGCGCTCGAAGGCTTCGGCGCGGATGCCCTGCGCTCGCTCTACGCGCGCGAGCTCGGTGCCGACCGCGCCGCGGGCCGCGCGGCGCGCCTCGCGACCGGGTTCGCGTCGACGGCGGTCCTCCTCGCCGGCGCCATCCCGCCGGGTTCGCTCGTCTCGCTCGTCGCGCCGCTCGCGCTGGGCTCTCCGGTCCTCGCACGGCCGTCCGCGAGCGACCCCCACACGGCGGCCGCGCTGGCGCAGACGCTCGCCGCGCTGGACCGCGGGCTCGCGGACGCCTTCGCGGTCGCGCGCTTCGACGCGCGCGACGACGGCGCGCTCGACGCCTTCCTCTCCGCCGACTGCGTCGTCGCGACCGGCTCGGACGCGACCGTCGCGCGCGTCGCGGCGCGGGTCGAGCCGCCCCGGCGTCTCGTCGCCTACGGCCACCGCGTCTCCTTCGCCGCGCTCGGCCCCGAGGCGTCGCGGGGGGCGGCGCTGGCGGACGCCTGCCGCGCGCTCGCCCTCGACGTCGCGCTCTGGGACCAGCTCGGCTGTCTCTCGCCGGTGTCGCTTCTCGTCGCGGGCGACGCGGCGGCCGCGCGCAGCGCGGCCGAGGCTCTCGCCGCGGCGCTCGAGGCGCTGGCCGGCGAGCTTCCGCGCGGCGCCGCCGAGCCGGCGGCCGCGGCGCAGGCGGCGCACGAGCGGGCCGAGGCGGAGCTGCGCGCGGCCGCGCGCGGCGACGTCGCGCTCTTCGCGGGGCGCGCGGCGACGGTCGTCGCGGAGGCCGACGCCCGCCTCGACCGCCCCGCCCCGCTGCACCGCTTCGTGCGGGTCCACCCGGTGCGCGACGCGGCCGGCGTGTCCCGCGCGCTCGCCCCGCACGCCGCGCAGCTGGCGTGCGTCGGCGCTGCGGGCTTCGGCGCGGCGGCCGCGGACCTCGCCCGGGCGCTCGCCGAGCTCGGCGCGTCCCGGATCTGCCCGCTCGGCCGGATGCAGGCGCCGCCGCTCGACTGGTGCCACGACAACCAGGGCGTCCTGCTTCCGCTCGCACGGCTCTCCGACGCAGAGCTGGCCGACCCGGGCGCGCCGCCGGGCTGAGTCCCCGCGGGAACCATTAAATGGGACCGCCCTGGTCCTCGATTTACAGGACCAGGCCGGTCCCCTATGTTGCGGAGAGAGCGGCGGACTCCCCCATGCTTCGCATCAGCAAGCTCACCGACTACGGCATCGTGCTGCTCGCGGCCCTCGCCGAGCGCCCGCTCGGGGCGACCGCGAACGCGCGCGAGCTGGCCGAGGCGACGCACATCCCCTTCCCCATGGTGGGGAAGGTGCTGAAGGCGCTCGCCCAGGCGCAGCTGCTCGTCTCGCACCGCGGCGCGAAGGGCGGCTACGGGCTCGCGCGCCCGGCGGAGTCCATCACGGTCGCCGAGATCATCGAGGCGCTCGAGGGGCCGATCGCCCTCGTCGAGTGCAACGCGGGGCCGGGCCACTGCGAGCAGGAGGCGAGCTGCCACGTGCGCGACCCCTGGCAGCGGATCCACTCGACGATCCGCGGGACGCTGAGCCACGTGACGCTGCGCGGCCTCGTCGCGCCGCTGCTCCAGGTGGAACGAACGACGACGCGCGAGCCCGGCGCGCCCCGAGGAAGCCATGTCTGACGCGCCGACGCTGGAGCAGCTCGCGAACCGCGAGTACCGCTACGGCTTCACCACCGACATCGAGCAGGAGTTCATCCCGAAGGGCCTCTCCGAGGCCACCGTGCGGCTGATCTCCGCGAAGAAGAACGAGCCCGAGTGGCTGCTCGCCTGGCGCCTCAAGGCGTACCGGCGCTTCATGGAGCTCCTCGCCGAGAACAAGGAGCCCACCTGGGCGATGGTCGACTACCCCGCCATCGACTACCAGGACATGTACTACTACGCCGCGCCGAAGGCGAACAAGGAGCTCGCCAGCCTCGACGAGGTCGACCCCGAGCTGCTGCGCACGTACGAGAAGCTCGGGATCCCGCTGCAGGAGCAGAAGCTGCTGGCGGGCGTCGCGGTGGACGCCGTCTTCGACAGCGTGTCGGTGGCGACCACCTACAAGAAGGAGCTCGAGAAACACGGCATCATCTTCTCCTCGTTTTCCGAGGCGGTGCAGAACCACCCCGAGCTCGTGCGGCGCTGGCTCGGCTCGGTCGTGCCCTACTCCGACAACTTCTTCGCCACGCTGAA
>DATAGA010000571.1:0-2562 GCA_036257215.1 Myxococcota bacterium | reverse complement strand
CGGCGTGTTCATGCGCAGGCCGCCGTCCACGTAGAGGTGGTCCTTCACGCGCACCGCCGGGAAGAGGAACGGGATCGCCGCGGAGGCGCGCACGTGCGCGGAGACGATCTCGGTCACGACCGCGCGCGCGCCCGGGTCGTGGGCCCACGGAGCGGGGTCGGCGAGCACGCCGTCGAGGAAGAGCGTGTTGAGGCCGCTGCGCACCTCGGTGCAGGAGATGCACAGGACGCCCGGGCGCCGGCGCTCGAGGTTGGCGCGCAGCGCCGCCCACGGGATGCGCGTCTCCACGATCTGCTCGAGGGGCGTGAGGTCGACGAGCCCACCCACGGCGTCGACCGGTCCCTCCCGGCCGATCGTGCGGGCCAGGCGGCGCAGGCCGAGCGCCCGCAGCGGAACGCCGACGAGGTCGCCCGGGCGCACCTGCAGCACGTCGCGCAGGCGCATGCCGCGCCACGTGTCGACGAGCGCCTTCGAGCGCTCGCGCCCGTGCAGGCGAGCGGTGGCGGCCACCCACGCGGCGTGGATGGCGCCGACGCTCGTCCCGCTCACGATGTCGAACTCGAACGTGCGCGGGAGCTCGGGGTAGACGTTCTCGAAGAGGTAGGCGAGGACGCCCGCCTCGTACGCGCCGCGCGCGCCGCCGCCGGCGAGGGCGAGCGCGATCCGGCGGCCCGGACGGGGGGCGCGGCGCTTGGGGGCGCGGGGCGAGCCGGTCGCGGGCACGCGCGCAGGGTGGCGCATCGACCTCGGCGGCGCTGCTCCAGCCGGCCGTGCGGACGGCCGATCCATGGCGCACGTCGCCCACCCGCGCGACGACTCGGAGGAAATCTCATGCGACCCGCCGCCACGACCGCCCGCCTCGTCCTCGCGCTCTGCGCCTCGGCCGCGCTCGCCGCTCCTGGCCTCGCCCAGAACGTGAGCGGCGGCGACCGCGGCGTGAAGGGCCGGCTGGTGAGCCGCACCGTTCTCGCGCCGGCCCAGGGAAGCGCTCCGCTCTACGTGACCGAGGCGAAGGGCTTCTTCGTGCTGACGCAGCTCTGCACCGCCGACGCGAGCGCGGGCGACCAGTCGGTCGTGTTCGGCAACACCGTGGGACCGCTCGCGACGGACGGCGGCAATCAAGCCTGCCGCAGCTACGACCCCGGCTTCACGATCCCGCCCAACGAAACTCTCACCTGCGACAACACGGGCAACGACTTCCCGCTGGTCTGCACCATGACCGGGGTCCAGACCTCGGGGAAGTAGGCGTAGCTCGCTCCCGCCGGGCTACGGCGGGTCCGGGATCCAGTTGCCGTGGAAGCCGAACGGAACGCGTGCCGGGAGCGGCACCCGCGCCACCGGCGGCCCCGCGAAGCGGTAGGCGTCGAGCACGACGAAGTCGCTGCGGTCGCGCGCGCGGTCGTAGACGAACCCGACGAGCCAGCCCTCGTCCTCGCCGGCCGCGGCTGCGGCCGGCACGAAGACGAGCTCGGAGGGCGCGCTGCCCGCGCCGAGCTCGAGCTCGCGGCAGGCGCCGGTCGCGAGCTCGTACTTGACGAGGCGCTCGGGCGAGGAGCCGGCGCCGAGCCGGTTCGCCGCCGCGTAGCCGTAACGCGTCGGCAGCCCGACACGCCGCTCGTCGACGCGCGGGAACTCGATGGCGCGGTCGTCGAGCGCCTGCTCCGACACCTTGCCGCCCGCGACGTCGAGGGTGAAGCGGTGCAGGTAGGCCGGGTCGAAGCCCTCGGGACCGGGCCGCCACAGCTCGGGGTAGCGCGCGACGTCGAGGACGATGCGGCCTCCCTCCTCGAACGCGTTGAAGGGATGGAACACGTAACAGGGCTCGATCTCGAGCCACCGCACGTCGGCGCCGCGGCCGCCGCGGGGCATGACGCCGATCCGCGCGCCGTAGGACTCGCTCCACTGGTACGGGAAGCGGCCCTGCGCCGCGAGCTCCGGCGTGAAGACGATCGGCAGGTCGAAGAAGACCACGCTGCGATCGGTGATCGCGAAGTCGTGGATCATCGTCGCGCCTCGGACCGGGATCTCCTCGCTCTGGACGAGCCGCCCCTCCGCGTCCGCGCGGTGGTAGGTGAGCAGCGGCGGGCCGAAGCCGTAGCCGAAGAAGTGCAGCTCGCCGGTGCGCGGGCAGACCTTCGGATGGGCCGTCATCGCGGTCGTGAGGCGCCCGTCGAAGTCCCACACTTCGAGCGTCTGGAGCTCGGGTCCGAGGCACATCGGGAACGAGCTCTCGACGAGCGCGAGGATGCGTCCCGCGTGGCCGATGACGTTCGTGTTCGACGTCCCGATGCGGCGGTCGATGCTGCCGTCCTCGCGCAGGAAGCTCGCGCCCTCCTCGTACGCCTTCGTCCTCACGTACCGGTTGCGGTACCAGCGCGCGCGGCCGCCCTCGAGGCGCACCCCGTGCACCATGCCGTCGCCTTCGAACCAGTGCGCGGAGCGGCCGCTCTTCGGGTTGGGCCCGTTGCGCAGGTAGAGGCCGCGCAGCTCGGGCGGAAGCGCGCCTTCGACGGGGAGGTCGACCGCCGTCACCTCGCCGCGGACGGGCGCGTAGTTCCCGCA
>DATAGA010000534.1:0-1549 GCA_036257215.1 Myxococcota bacterium | reverse complement strand
GCGCCCGCCGCTCCACACGCGCAGGCAGTCGCGCCGGTCGTCCGCGAGCGGCGCGAGCTCGACGCGCGCCGTGCGCCGCACGCTGCGCGGGCGGGCGAAGCCGAGCTTGCCGAGGCACCAGGCGGACAGCCGCGTCGGGCGGTCGCCGCCGCCGCCCCAGGAGCCGCTCCCCATGAGGCACCAGTCGCCGACGCCGCGCGAGCGGTAGCTCGTGTCGTAGAGGTCCGGGAGCCCGAGCACGTGGCCGAACTCGTGGGCGAAGACGCCCATGCGCCCGTCCTCCGGCTCCGTCGAGTAGGCGAAGACGCGCACGCCGTCGGACTCGAACGGCTCGGGCAGCACCCACTTGTGCGACCAGATCTTGCGCGCGCGCTGCGCCGGGTCGGGCTCCGCCTCGGCGCCGCCGCCGGCGTGCACGAGGAAGAGCCCGTCGACGTAGCCGTCGCCGTCGACGTCGAAGCGCGCGAGCGACTCGCGCGCCGCGAGGAGCTCGAGCGCCTCGACGAGCAGGCCCGGCGCGTTGCGCGGGAACTCCGGGCCCGTGCCGCTCTGCTCGTCCGCGAAGAAGGCGAGCGGGCGCGTCGCGCGCAGCCAGCCGATCGCCTCGCCGGTCACGCGCAGCCGGCCGCCGGAGAGCTCGTCGTAGTAGGACGCCATCGAGCCGGGGTTCCCGCGATCGAACAGGAGCCGCGCGAGCTCGGCCGGCGCGCGCACCGCCGGCTGGTCGGGGAAGTCGACCAGCAGCGCGAGCGCGTGGAGCCGCCGGACGCGGCGCGTGCGCTTCGCGACGCGCTCGAACGGCCGCAGCCCCGGCGGCGCCGAGGGCTCCTCGCCGGGCGGGTAGAAGAGCGGGTCGTTGAAGCCGAGCGGCCGGCGCGCGTTCGCCGCGACGAGGCCCATCGCCTCCGCCAGCCGCACGTCGGCCCGGGAGAGGGCGCGCGCGGTCGCGAGCTGGCGCCGGATGCTGCGCACGACGGGCGCGGTCGGCGCGCACGTCGTCGGGCCGTCGGCGTAGCGCGCCCCGCGCATCCCCTCGCTCCGCTGCGCCACCCGGCGCGCGCCCCTAGTGAGCCGCCTCGACCACCGGCACGCTCGCGCGCGCGGGACCCGGACCGATCTCGGCGGCGAGGCCGAGCACGGCGTCGATGTAGGCGTCGGAGCGATTGTAGTGCCAGAGCACGCGGCGCTGCGCGCCGCGCTCGAGCCGGCCCTGCCAGCCGTGGCTCACGAGGAACCAGGCGGCCGAAGTCGCGGCGTCGTCCACGTCGTAGAGGTCGACGCGACCGTCGCCGTTGCCGTCCGCGCCGAAGCGCAGGTAGCTCGTCGGCAGGAACTGCGGGAAGCCGAAGGCGCCCGACGCCGAGCCGCGCAGCGAGAGGGGATCGCGACCCCAGAGCTGCGCGAGCTCGAACACGCCGCGCACCTCCGGGTAGAAGAGGCCCTCGAGCGTCGCGGCCCGCGCGCGCACGCGCTGCTCGAGCGCCGGGTCGAGCGAGCCGCCGGGTGCGGCCCGTCGGTCGAGGTTGCGCTCGAGGTTGTCGGGCTCGTT
>DATAGA010000476.1:0-9372 GCA_036257215.1 Myxococcota bacterium | reverse complement strand
GGGCGAGAGCGGCACCGGCAAGGAGCTCTTCGCCCGGGCGCTGCACTACAACAGCCGCCGCGCGGACCGCCTGCTCGTGACCGTGAACTGCGGCGCGATCCCCGAGGAGCTGCTCGAGTCGGAGCTCTTCGGCCACGTGCGGGGCGCGTTCACCAACGCCGTGAGCCATCGGGAGGGCCGTTTCACGCTCGCCCACGGCGGCACGATCTTCCTGGACGAGATCGGCGACATGAGCCCGAACCTCCAGGTGAAGCTCCTGCGCGTGCTGCAGGAGCGGACGTTCGAGCCGGTCGGCGCGTCGCGCTCGGTGTCGGTCGACGTCCGCGTCGTGGCGGCGACGAACCAGAACCTCACCGAGGCGATTCGGGACAAGCGCTTCCGGGAGGACCTCTACTACCGGCTGAACGTGATTCCGATCGAGGTCCCGCCCCTGCGCGAGCGCCGCGAGGACGTCCCGCTCCTGCTCCAGCACTTCCTCGACCTCCAGAACGCGGCCAAGGGCCGGGGCGTGAAGGGATTTTCGGACGACGCCGTGGCGCGCCTCTGCGGGCACGACTGGCCCGGCAACGTGCGCGAGCTCGAGAACCTCGTGGAGCGGCTCGTGATCCTGCGCGGGGAGGGAGAGATCACGGCCGCCGACCTCCCGCCCCCCTTCGGCGGCGGGCGGGTCACGTCCCGCCCCGAGCTCCCGCCGCTCCCCTCCGAGGGCATCCCCTTCAACGACATGATCGACGACTACGAGACCCAGCTGATCCTGTGGGCTCTCGAGCAGACCCACTGGAACAAGCAGCGCGCGGCGACTCTCCTGGGGCTCAACCGGACCACGCTGCTCGAGAAGATCAAGAAGAAGGGGCTGCGCGCCGAAGACGGGGACTGACCCGCCCGGGGCCCGGCGCTCGCCGCCCCGCAAGCCGGCCTGCGAGTTGCAGTTTCGTCACTCGCGACGCGCAGGGCCGACGGCTCCTTGACGGTTCCGCCGCTGCGCGCTCCCGGCCGCCTCCGTCGGCGGCAGCCGCGCGCGCGACGCGCCGGCGCGCGCGCCCGAGGGTTTTTCCCAAGCGCGGACCCGACTTGCGTGCGCGCGAGCCATCGCGAGCGCGCACCGACGCGGCTCGCCGTCACGCAGCGTCCCGAGCTTGGCACGGGGTCTGCTTCTGCACGCGGCCGACGTGCAGCGCGCCCGCAGCGGGAGCCGGCGAACCGAGTTGGGGGAGTCCATGGAAGCGAGCTTCGAGGAGTCGATGGAGGCGGAGCTCCGCACGGCCAAGGAAGGCCGCGGCTCGATCCCGCAGTCGCTGCGGGAGCAGATCGTGCTCGAGCACGCGCCCCTCATCCGTTACATCGTGAACCGGATCGCGGTGCGCTTGCCCTCGCACATCGACCTCGACGACCTCCACAACACGGGCGTCATCGGGCTCATGGACGCGATCGAGAAGTACGACCCCGACAAGAACTGCAAGTTCAAGACGTACGCCGAGTTCCGCATCAAGGGCGCGATCCTCGACCAGCTGCGCTCGCTGGACTGGGTGCCGCGCAGCGTCCGCCAGAAGAGCCGCCGCCTCGAGCGCGCCTACGGCGAGGTCGAGCAGCGCCTCGGGCGCCAGGCGAGCGAGGAGGAGGTCGCCGACTCGCTGGGCCTCCAGATCGACAAGTTCCACGAGCTCATGAACCAGGTGCGCGGCATCTCGCTCGTGAACCTCGAGGAGATCCGCGGCAACGGCCAGGACGGCGATCGCACGGGGAGCTTCGCGGACATCATCGAGGACGTGACCTCCGAGAACCCCTTCGCCTCGTTCAAGCTCGCGGAGATGAAGCAGCTCATCGCGGACACGATCGGAGGCCTCCCCGAGAAGGAGCGCCTCGTGATCTCGCTCTACTACTACGAAGACCTGAACATGAAGGAGATCGGCAACATCCTCGGGATCACCGAGTCCCGGGTGTGCCAGATCCACACGAAGTCGGTGCTGCGGCTGCGCTCGAAGCTGAAGGGCGTGCTCGAGCGCTGACCGCCCCCGCTGCGCGGGCCGGTCAGTCCTTTTCGCAGCGCACGACGACCAGCGTCGTGTTGTCTTCGCCGCCGCGGCCGTTCGCGAGGTCGATCAGGCGCTCGCAGGTCTCCTGGATCTCCTCGCCCTCGGTCACCATCTTCGCGATCTCCGAGTCCTCGACGTGGTTCGTGAGCCCGTCGGAGCACAGCACGAAGACGTCGCCCGGGAACGGCGTCAGCTCGGCCAGGTCCGGCTCGACCGCCCGCCGCACGCCGAGCGCGCGCGTGAGCACGTGGCGGTGCGGGTGCTCGCGCGCGGCGTCCTCGCTGATCTCGTTGCGGCGGAGCAGCTCGCCGACGATCGAGTGGTCGTCGGTGAGCTGGCGGATGCGCCCGCCGCGCACGAGGTAGGCGCGGCTGTCGCCGACGTGCGCGAGCGCGGCCCGGCCCTCGCCGGCGAGGAGGCTCACGAAGGTCGTTCCCATCCCGGCGAGCTCGGGTCGCTCGCGCGCGGTGGTGTAGATCGCGCGGTTCGCGGACGCGACCGCGTAGCGCAGCTTCTCGGCGAGGCTCGCCGACGCGCCCTCGAGCGCGCGGATGGCCTGGAGGGCGGCCTCGGCCGCGAGCTCGCTCGCCACCTGCCCTGCGGTGTGGCCCCCCATGCCGTCGGCCACGAGGTAGAGGCCCATCTCGGGGGCGAGCGCGTAGCGGTCCTCGTTGATCCGCCGGCGCAGGCCGACGTCGGTCGAAGCCGCGGCCCGCAGGATCATCCGCCCACCCCTGGCTGCACCCCCGCCACGGGGTGGCGCCTCGCTCCGCGCATTCGCGTGCTATCGGCCCGACGACGGGCGGTCTTGACCACGCCGGAGGCTACCCTCCGGCCCGACCGCGGGGCAACGAGCCGCCGGATTTGATTCAATCCGCGGGGGCTTGCCGTCGATAGATACGGTCGGATGCGGAAGGAGGGGCCGCCCGCGCGCCCCCCACCCGCGCCCCGGACCCGAGCGGCCCGCGTGGGGGGACACCATGCCGAAGACCCTGCTCCTCGCCGACGACAGCGTCACGATCCAGAAGGTCGTCGGCATCAGCTTCGCGAACGAAGACATCGTCCTGCTCACCGTGGACAACGGCGACGACGCGATCGCCCGCGCCAGGGAAGCGCGTCCCGACGTCGTCCTGGCGGACGTCGTGATGCCCGGGAAGAACGGCTACGAGGTCTGCCAGGCGATCAAGAGCGACCCGGCGCTCGCCGCGACGCCCGTCCTGCTGCTCACCGGAACGTTCGAGGCCTTCGACGAGCAGCGCGCCGCGCGCGCGGGTGCCGACGGCCACATCACGAAGCCCTTCGAGGCGCAGTCGCTCGTCGACAAGGTGAACGCGCTGCTCGCCCGCGCGGGCGTGGCCGCCGCTCCGGCGCCCGCCGCTGCCGCCGGTACGACGCGGGTGGAGATCGGCTCGGTGCGCCCGCCGCGCGCGGAGACGCCGCCCACGCCGCCCGCGCCGCCTGTCTCGCACACGGCGGACACCGCCTACGACTTCTTCGACGAAGAGATCACCGCGCCGCGGCCGGGTGCGGCGCGCGCGCGCGAAGACCAGACCGTCCTCCTCGGCGGCGCGCCCGCGCCGAGCGTGTCCGAGGGCTCGTTCGACTTCGACGACGGCGCGGACGCGCCGTCCGAGTCGCCCTCGCCTTACGCCCCGCTCGCGGATGCGGCGACGACGACGGTCGTCCACGCGACGAGCGCGGCTCCGCCTGAGCCGGAGCCGTGGAGCGCCCCGGCTCCCGCGCCCGCTGCGGCGCGCGAGCCCGACTTCGAGCCCGACGCGCTCGGCTTCGAGACGTCGCGTCCGGCCGCCGCGAGCGAAGGCGACGAAGACGGCCTGTTCGGCGAAGAGTTCCCGGCGGTCGACGAGACACCGGCGCGCAGCATCGGCGGCGACACGCGACTGCTCGGCGACTCGTTCGACGCGCCGGCCGGCGGCTACGATCCCGAGGCGACGCGTCTCGGCGACGCGGACGCCGGCCCGATCGACCTGGACGATCGCGCCCAGCCCGGCGCCGCGGCGTCAGCGAGTGCGCCCGACTTCGCGCGGCCGACCGCGCAGCTCGAGCCCGCGGGCGGGCCCGCCCCGCTCGACGCGCTCGAGGAGCTCGAGCTCGACGCCGGGCTCGAGTCGGCGGACCCCTTCGGCGAGGCGGTCTTCGATCCCTCGGGCGCCCGCGACTACGACGTGTCGTCGTCCGACCTCGGCCAGCCCCTCGCCGCGCCTCCGCCGCCCGAGCCGCCGCCGGCCGCCTGGGCCAGCGCGTGGTCGGCACAGCCCGACCCGCTTCCGGAGCCCGAGCCGGAGCCGGCGCGCGCCTTCGCGGCCGCGCCCGAGCCGGAGCGCTCCTGGGCGGACGCTCCCGAGCCGGAGCGCTCGTGGGCACCTTCGCCCGAGCCGCCGCACGCGGCGCCCGCCGCCGCGGCGGCCGCCCCGGCCCTCGGCCGCGACGAGCTGCGCGACATGCTCGAGAAGATGGCGTGGGAGGCGTTCGGCCCGTTGACGGAGCGGCTCGTGCGCGACGCGGTGGACCGGATCGAGCGCGTCGCGTGGGAGGTGATCCCGCAGCTCGCCGAGACGCTGATCCGCGAGGAGATCCGCAAGCTCAAGGGCGAGTAGCCGCGGCCCCCCGCCCACGCGGCTGCGCTCGGGCGCCCCGAGGCGGCGGCGACCCGCGCCGGGGTAGACTCGCGCCGTGCCCCGGCCCGCCCTCCCCGCGCGCTCCGCCTGGCTTCCGGCCCTGCTCCACGCGCTGTCCGAGGACCTCGGAACGGGCGACGTCACGACCCGGGCCGTCCTGCCCGAGGACGCCCAGATCGAGGCCGTGATCGAGGCGCGCGAGCCCCTCGTCGCGTGCGGCCAGGCGCTCGTCGCGGCGGTGTTCGAGGCGCTCGGCGGCGTCGCCGTCGAGGCCCTCGTGCCCGACGGCGAGCGCGCCGCGGCGGGGACGCCGCTCGCCGGCCTCGCCGGCTCGGCGCACGCGATTCTCGCGGGCGAGCGCACCGCGCTGAACGCGCTCGCGCGCGGCTGCGCCGTCGCGACCCTCACGCGGCGCTACGTCGACGCCGTGGCCGGAACGGGCGCCGCGATCGTCGACACGCGCAAGACGTTTCCCGGCTGGCGCGCGCTCGACAAGTACGCGGTCGCCGTCGGCGGCGGCGTCAACCACCGCACGGGGCTGTACGACGCCCTGCTCGTGAAGGACAACCACATCGCGGCCGCGGGCGGGGTCGCGGCCGCCGTGAAGGCGGCGCGCGCGAACGCGCCGGCGCACCTTTGGCTCCAGGTCGAGGTCGAGTCCGAGGCCGCGGCGGAGGAGGCGCTCGCCGCGGGCGCCGACGCGCTCCTGCTCGACAACCGCAGCGTCGCCGAGCTCGCCGCTCTCGCCGCGCGCTTCCGCGAGCGCACGCTGCTCGAGGCGTCGGGCGGCATCACGCTCGCGAACGTGCGCGCCGTCGCGGAGACCGGCGTGCAGCGCATCTCGATCGGCGCGCTCACCCACTCGGCGCCCCACGTCGACGTCGCGCTCGAAGTCGCGGGATGGCGCCGCGGGAGGCCGCGGCGGGGGTGAGCGAGGGGGCCGCCTGCGTGCTCGAAGCGCTGCGCGAGGCGGCGGGCAGCAAGGACGCGGCGCCGGCGGCGGGCCCGACCGCGAGCGACGCGGCTTCGGCGCGGCTCACGGGTGCGGCGCTGGCCGAGCGGCTCGGTGTCTCGCGCGCGCAGGTGTGGAAGCACGTCGAGGCGCTGCGTCGGCGCGGCTACGAGATCGAGGGCGCGCCGGGTGGGGGTTACCGCCTGGTGTCGGTCCCGGACCGGCTCTATCCCGAAGAGATCGCGGCCGGGCTCGCGACGCGCTGGCTCGCGCGCCGGATCGAGTGGCTCGACTCGACGGACTCGACGAACCGCGTCGCGCACGACCTCGCGCGCGCGGGCGCGGAGCACGGCACGACCGTCGTCGCCGAGGCCCAGACGGCGGGCCGGGGGCGCCAGGGCCGCTCCTTCTTCTCGCCGCCCTACCTGAACCTCTACACCTCCGTCGTGCTGCGCCCGTCGCTCACCTTGGCGGAGGCGCCCACGGCGATCCTCGCCGCGGGGATCGCGGTGGCGGAGAGCGTCGCCGCGGAGGCCGGAGACGCGGCGGCCGTCGAGCTCAAGTGGCCGAACGACGTGCTGATGCGCGGCCGCAAGGCGTCGGGGATCCTGATGGAGCTCGTCGCCGAGGCGACGCGGGTCGGCTACCTCGTGCTCGGGATCGGCGTGAACCTGAACGTCCCGCGCGAGCGCTTCCCGGCGGAGTTCGCCGCGAGCGCGACGAGCCTGCGCAGCGAGCTCGGCCGCAGCGTCGAGCGGGCGGCCTTCGCGCGCCGCCTTTACGGTACCCTCGAGGACGTGCTCGAGCTCCACGCCGCTCACGGGTTCGCGGCGCTCCGTCCCCGCTTCGACCGCTTCTACCGCATGGCGGGCCGCCGCATCACCGTCGCCGAGCTGGGGGGCGCGGGCTTCCCGGGCGTCGCGCTCGAGCCGGACACCGACGGGGCGCTGCGCGTGCAACGGGACGACGGCGCGGTGGTGCGCGTGCTCGCCGGCGACGTGACGCTCACCCACGGCGCGGGGTCGCCCGCGTGAGCGACGCGGTGCTCCTCGCGGTGGACGTCGGCAACACGAACGTCCTCTTCGGCCTCTTCGACGACGCCGACGGCGTCCCCAAGCTCTCGCAGCACTGGCGCATCGCGACGCGCCGGGAGCAGACGTCGGACGAGCTCGGCGTGCTCGTGCGCGCGCTCTTCGACCAGAGCGGCCGCTCCACGCGCGAGGTCACCGACGTGATCCTCTCGACGGTGGTGCCGCCCCTCCTCCCGATCTGGGAGCGCGCGTGCGCGAAGCTGTTCGCGAAGCCGCCCCTCGTCGTGGGCCCCGGCATCCGCACCGGCATGCCCGTCCGCTACGAGAACCCGCGCGAGGTCGGCGCCGACCGCATCGTGAACGCGGTCGCCGCGGTGGAGCTCGTCGGAGCGCCGGTGATCGCCGTCGACTTCGGCACCGCCACGACGTTCGACTGCGTCTCCGACCGCGGCGAGTACCTCGGCGGCGCGATCTTCCCGGGCATCCACATCGCGATGGAGGCGCTCTTCGACCGCGCGTCGATGCTGCACCGGGTCGAGATCGCCCGGCCGCGCTCGGTGATCGGCCGCACGACGACGCAGTCGCTCCAGTCGGGCCTCCTCTTCGGCTACGCGGGCATGATCGACGCCATGGTGCACCGCATCCGCGGGGAGCTCGGGGCGCAGGCCCGCGTCGTCGCGACGGGTGGTCTCGCCCAGCTGATCGCGAGTGAGACGACCACGATCGAGCGGGTGGAGCCGTTCCTCACGCTCGAAGGGCTGCGACTCCTCTTCGAGAAGAACCGCCCCGAGCGGGAGGGCGCGCGCAAGGAGAAGTGAGCGAATGGGTGACGTCGACGTGACCAGCAGACGCAGCTTCGCCCTCGTGGGCCACGCCGGCGACGGCAAGACGTCGCTCGCCGAGGGCGTGCTCCACGCCGCGGGCGCGACGCGCGCCCTCGGCCGCGTCGACGACGGCAGCTCCGTCCTCGACGCCTCGCCGGAGGAGAAGGAGCGCAAGCACACGCTCACCTCCCACGTGTACGGCTTCGAGTGGCAAGGCCTCCAGCTCACGCTGGTCGACACGCCAGGGGACGCGAACTTCCAGGCCGAGGGCCGGATCTGCCTCGCCGCCCTCGACGGCGCGGTGCTCGTCGTGTCGGCGGCCGACGGCGTGAAGGTGGGCAGCGACGCCATGTGGCGCGCGCTGCGCGCGGCGGGGCTGCCCGCGGTCGCGTTCGTGAACGGCCTCGACCGCGACCGGGGAAGCTTCGCCGCGGCGCTCGAGAGCCTCGGGCGGCTCGAGGGCGCGCGGCCGGTCGCGGTGACGCTTCCGCTGGGCGAGCGCTCCGCCTTCGAGGGCGTGATCGACGTCGTCGCGGGGAAGGCGCTGCGCGCGGGCGGCTCCGCCGCGCTCTCGGAGGACGAGCAGCTCGAGGCGGACGCCGCGCGCGACCGCCTCGCCGAGGCCGTCGCCGAGTGCGACGACGAGCTGCTCGAGAAGTACCTCGACCAGGGCTCGCTCTCCGAGGAGGAGGTCGCGCGAGGCCTCGTCGCGGGGGTGCGCGAGGGCAAGATCCTGCCCGTCCTGTGCGGCGTCGCGAACCGCGGCGTGGGCGTCGCGCCTCTCCTCGCCGCCATCGGCGCGTGGCTGCCTTCGCCGGCCGACCGCCCGGCGCGCGCGGCCCAGGGAGTCGACGACGGCGCGGAGATGGTCCTCGGCGCGGACCCGTCGGCGCCCTTCACGGCGCTCGTCTTCAAGACGATCCTCGACCGCTACGCGGGAACGCTCTCGGTCTTCCGCGTGTGCTCGGGCACCGTGCGCGGCGACTCGCCGGTGCTGAACGCGACGACGGGCGCGCGCGGCCGCCTCGGCAAGCTGCTGCGCATGCGCGGCTCCGAGCACCACGACGTCGCCGAAGCGGGGCCGGGCGACATCGTCGCCGTCGCGAAGCTGAAGGACGTCCACACCGGCCAGGCGCTCACGTCCGAGAAGCGCGGTGCGCGCCTGCCCGCGCTCGAGATCCCGCGCGGCGCGCTCTCCTACGCGATCCGCGCGAAGTCGAAGGACGACGAGGACAAGGTGTTCTCGTCGCTCGGGCGCCTGGTCGAGGAAGACCCGACGCTCCACGTCGGGCGCGAGCCGTCGACGGGCGAATTCCTCCTCACCGGAATGGGCGAGCTGCACATCCGCATCGCGCTCGAGCGCCTGCGCCGCCTCTACGGCGTCGAGGCGGAGCTGCACACGCCGAAGGTGCCGTACCGGGAGACGGTCACGGGCCGCGCCGAGAACGTGGAGGGGAAGCTCAAGAAGCAGACCGGCGGCAAGGGCATGTTCGGGGTCTGCTACCTCACGGTGGAGCCGCTCCCCAGGGGGACGGGCCTTCGCTTCGACGACGAGATCGTGGGCGGCGCGATCCCGCGCAACCTGATCCCGGCCGTCGAGAAGGGCGTGCTCGAGGCGGCCGTGCACGGGCCCCTGGCCGGCTACCCCGTCGTCGACATCCGCGTGCGCTGCATCGACGGCAAGTTCCACCCCGTCGACTCGAACGAGATGGCCTTCAAGATCGCGGGCTCGCTGGCCTTCAAGGCCGGGGTGGAAAAGGCCCGCCCGGCCCTGCTCGAGCCGATCATGAACGCCGAGATCGCCGTCCCCGGCGAGGCCGTCGGGGACATCATGGGCGACATCAGCGGTCGGCGCGGGCGGGTCCAGACCAGCGAGATGCGCGGCTCGGCGCA
>DATAGA010000460.1:0-5191 GCA_036257215.1 Myxococcota bacterium | reverse complement strand
GGCACATCCTCGAGCGGCGCGCGCGAGGCCTCTTCGCGCGCATGCGCTTCACGATGGCGCGGCCCGACGTCTCCTGCCATCCGGAGCGGCTCGTGCCCGGCGCGCGCACGGTCGTGTCCGCGGCGCTCTGCTACTACGCGCCCGGGGGCGAGCCGGGCCCCGGCGAGGGACGCCTGGCGCGCTATACGTGGAGCGACCGGTACGCGGAGCTCCGCGGGAAGCTCGAGGAGCTCGGACGGCGGCTCGGCGGCAACCACCGCGTGCTCGTCGACGAGAACCAGCACGTCGACCGGGAGGCGGCGGCACGCTCGGGCGTCGGCTTCTACGGCAAGAACACGCTCCTGATCACGCGCCGGCACGGCTCCTGGGTGGTGCTCGGCACGCTCGTCACGGACGCGGCGCTGGAGCCGACGCCTCCGCTCGACGCCGGCTGCGGGTCGTGCACGCGCTGCATCGACGCCTGCCCCACCGGCGCGCTCGACGAGCCGGGCGTCCTCGACGCCACCCGCTGCCTGTCGTACTGGACGCAGGCGCCGGAGCCGATCCCCGAGGAATACCGCAAGCCGCTCGGCGACATGGTCTACGGCTGCGACATCTGCCAGGACGTCTGCCCGTGGAACCGCGGTGTCGAGAAGCGGCGCGCAGGCGCGGAGCCGCCGCGCGATGCGCTGCCGACGGTGTCGCTCGTGGACTGGCTCGAGCGCGAGCCGGACGACCTCCGCGACGCCTTCGCCCGCCTCTACGTCCCGCGGAACGACGGCCGCTACCTCCGTCGCAACGCGCTGGTCGCGCTGGGCAACTCGGGCACGGAGGAGCACCGGCCGCTCATCGAGCGCTACGCCGCCGGCGAGGACGAGCTGCTCCGCGACCACGCGGCCTGGGCGCTCGCCCGGCTGGAACGCCGCCGTCCATGAGCGAGATCGTCGACCAGCGGCGCATCGGCCTCCAGCTCGCCGTCGTGCGGCTGCTCGCGGTGCCGGTCGCGCTGCTGCACGTGGCTACAACCGAGTTCCCGGCCGGCTACAGGCCCTGGGCCTTCGCCACGTGCGCGCTGCTCGCCGCCGGCGGGGCGGTGCTCCTGGTGCTCGAGCGCCGCAGCCTCGAAGAGGGCGCACGCAGCCGGCTCGCGGCGGCGGCGGTCGCGCTCGACACCGCGGTCGTCGCGGCCTTGCTGGTGCTCTACTCCTTCGTCGACGGACAGCCGACGTGGGCCCTCTTCTTCGTGCCCACACTCGAGGCGGCCCTGCGTTTCGGCCTCGTCGGCGGCCTGGTCACGCCGCTCGTCACGGCGCCGCTGCTCGTCGCCGCGGAGGCGTGGCGGGCCGAGCACTTCGAGCCCGACGAGTTCCGCGCGGGGCCGGTCGGCGTGCGGGTCGCGCTGGCGATCGTGCTCGGCGGCTTCGTCGGACAGCTCGCCGGCGCGCTGCGCGACACGGTTGACCGGGCGGCCGCGCGGGCGCAGGAGTCGGAGCGGATGCGCGACGAGCTCGGCCGGCGGCTCGACCTGCTCGAGGCGGCGAACCGCTGCGCGCGGGCGCTCGCCTCGTCGCTCCGCCCGGACGAGGCCTTCGACGCATTCACCCGCGAGCTGCGCGGCGTCATCCCGACCGACCGGCTCCTCGTGCTCCGCCTCGAGGAGGATGCGGCGCGCGTGGTCGCGTGCAGTGGTCTGGGCGCGGACCGCTTCCCGCCGGGGAGCACGCATCCGATTCCGGGGACGGTCTTCGAGCGCGTCCTCGACGGCCGGACGCTCTACCGCCGCGACCTCAGCGACGCCGCGTACGAGGAGGAGGGGGAGCTGCTCGCGCTCGGGTTGCGCTCGCGGGTCGTCGTGCCTCTCCAGGTGGGCGCTCGCACGATCGGGCTCTTCTCCGTCTCGCGGCGCGAGCCCGCCGCGTTCTCGGCCGAGGAGGTCGAGCTGACCTCGCTGCTCGGCCGGCTCATCGCCAGCAGCGTGCAGAACATCCGGGCCTACGAGGTCGAGCGCGCGACCGCGGAGGAGTTGCGCCGCCTCTCGACCCTCCGTGCCGACTTCGTCTCGATGGTGTCGCACGAGCTGCGCAGCCCGATGGCGGCCGTGGTCGGCGCCGCACGGACGCTGAACACGCGCGACAGCGAGCTCGACGCGACGCAGCGCCGCGCCATGCTGGCGATCATCGCCCGCGAGGCGGAGCGCCTCGCGAGCCTGGTCGCCGACGTGCTGGACACCTCCAAGCTCGAGGCCGGCACGCTCGGCTACTCCTTCGAGGAGCTCGACATCGGTGAGCTCGTCCACGAAGCCGTCCAGGCCGCCGCGGCCGGCCAGGCCCCTGTGCGGCTGGAGGCTCGGGCGGACGGGGCGCTGCCGCCGGTGCGCGGCGACCGTGACCGCCTGCGCCAGGTCTTCGCGAACCTCGTCGACAACGCCGTCAAGTACTCGCCGCCGGGCGGCGAGGTGCGCGTCTCGGCCTCGGCCCGCGGCTCGGTGGTCGCGGTCGACGTCACCGACCACGGTCCCGGGATTGCGCCGGAGGAGCACCAGCTGATCTTCGAGAAGTTCGGCCGTGCGAACGCCGCGGCGCCGGCCAAGCCCGGCACGGGCCTGGGGCTCTACATCGCGCGGTCGATTGCGGAGGCGCACGGCGGCAGCCTCTCCGTGCGCTCGGCCCCCGGGCGGGGGGCCACCTTCACCCTGACGCTGCCGGTCGCGTAGCGCGTCTACGAGCCCGGGGAGCGCGGGTCCGTCGCCTCGGCCACCTGGGCTCCAAGCCCGATCTTCCGCACGACCGGGAACTCGCGGATGTGCGCGACGACCTCCTCCACGTCCGCCGACTCGTGCGCCGGCCGCACGACGAACGTTCGCGCATCGGCGCGCACGGCGGCGTACTCCGCGCGTGTCAGCGGGATCCGGTCTGCGCACGACACGCGCACGCACTCGCAGTGGAACTCGACGAGCTCGTCGGGATCGAACCAGCTCGAGGCGACGGCGTCGACCGACTCGTTGACGGCGCGCGCGAGCGCCTCGTTCAGCGCCAGGCGCTCCGCGCGCTGATCGTCGCCCTGTGCGGGACCGGTCACCGGCGGGCCGCCGCGCGCCGGGTCACCCCGAGCTCGGCGGCGAGCGTGCGCGCGCGCTCCGCCAGTCGGGCGCGCACGTCCGCCGGCTCGAGGACGACCGCCTCGCCGCGGTCGGCGAGGATCTCGCCGGCGAGCCAGTCCTCGGTCTGGAACGGCAGCTCGGCGAGCGCCGTGCCGTCCGCCCGCGGGCTGGCGCCGCGCTCGATCTTGTAGCGCGCGATCGCCGGCGAGTAGAGCACGCGCGCGACGCGCGGGTCGCGCAGGTAGTTGGGGTCGAAGTCGGGCCGCGGCTCGAACTTCTCGTCGGTGAGGCGTGCGGGGGCCCGCATGCGGTCGAGCCGGTACGTGCGCGGCTCGCCGACCGTCCGGTCCCACGTGTGCACGCGCCAGACCGGCAGCTCGCGCTCGAAGCTGTAGGGCTCGACCAGGCGCCGCGTCGGCTCGCGCTCTCCCTCCTTGAGGTACTCGAACTCGACCACGCGGCGGCGCTCGACCCCCTCGGAGAGGATCTGCACGAGCTCCTCCTCGTCGGAGCCGACCTGGGGCCGTGGCGTCTGCGCCAGCTCGAACGCGCCGAAGGTCTCCTCGAGCTTCGCGCGCACGCGCTCCAGCGAGGAGCGCGAGTCGGCCGCGATCATCGGGCCTACGAACTCGAGCGCGAGGCGCACGGCCCGCGCCTCGAGCGGCGTCAGGCGCGGCGGCTTGCGGAAGACCTCGCTGTAGAGCTCCTTGTCGACGTGCACCACGTCGCCGCGGCGCTCCGCGTAGACCGTGTAACAGCCGCCGCCGAAGTTGACGAGGTTCAGGAGCGAGAGGTGCTCCTCGAGCTCGTCGAGCGGGATCTTGAAGCGCTTCGCCACGTCGCGCGCGTCCAGCTCCGCCGAGCGGTCGTCGCCGCAGGCTCCCAGCAGGTGGGCCAGGAGCGCCTGCAGCACACCGAAGCGCTCCGGCGCGACCGGCCCCGTCGGGCGCTCGGGGCCGCCGTCGGGGTGCAGCACCGACGACTCGTCCGCGGGCAGCGCCGGCGGGCCCTCGTGCCCGGCGGCGATGCGCTCGAGCGCCGCCGCCACGTCGGCGCGGAGCTCGTCCGGGTCGAGCGGCGTCGCGCGCCCGTTCTGGCGCAGCACCCACGACGCGAGCGGCGCCACGCTCGCGTACGGGGTCTCGAAGACGCCGTCCGTGACGGTCCCGGCGTTCGGCAGCGTGCGCACGATCCACCACGCCGTGTCGCCCCGCACCGCGACACGGGCCTCGCCCCGGTGCGCGTCGCCGAGCTGCCACGCGGGCTTGCCGCGGTAGTCGTCGATGGAGAAGTCGGCCGGAATGCGGAAGTCGCGCTCGCGGCGCGTCGCGAAGCGGATGTCCCCCCTGATGCGGGAGACGCGGAACTTCTTGCGCCGCCGCTCGTCGTCCAGGTCTTCGCCGACGATGTACCAGGCTCCGCCGTCGTTGAGGAGCGCGAGCGGGTTCACGGTGCGCTCGCGCTGCTCGTCGCGCGAGATCGACCAGTACTCGAACTTGACCGTGCGGCCCTTCGAGTACGCCGTCTCGAGCTTCGCGAGCCGGCCGGCCATCTCGGGCGAGTAGTCCGGGTCGCTCATGCGCACGCGCCGCCCGGCGGCGGGGCTCAGCGCGTCCTCGAAGCCGGCACGGCCGGCGGCGAGGTTCTGGAGCGCCAGGCGCAGCGGCTCCGCGTAGGCGAACTGGCCCTCGAGCAGGTACACCGACGTCTGCAGGGCGGCGAACTCGTCGTCCGAGAGGCTGAGCTCGGGCAGGAAGTAGTTCTCCGAGCGCAGGTTGTAGAGCTCCTCGCCCGTGAACTCGTCGCGCTGCGACTGCAGCGGCACACCGAGCCCCTGGAGCTCCGCGCGGTCGGAGTAGAACCGGCGCGCGAACGCCTCGTCCGACATCTCCGAGTATCCCTCGACGTTCGACTTCACGTCGCGCGCCGTGATCGGCCGGCGCTCCGCCATGAGATAGGCAACCAGCGAGAGCTGGCGGATCAGCTTGTCCGCGTCGTGCGACACCCCTCCGCGACTCTAACTCGCCGCGGGTGGGCTGACGCGGCGCGGGCCGAGAACGCGGTCGACGGCTACGCGGCGACCGACGCTTCGAGGTGCTGGTGCGACGGGCA
>DATAGA010000413.1:0-4100 GCA_036257215.1 Myxococcota bacterium | reverse complement strand
AGCGGGACGCTCGAGGTGTCGGACGAGCTGCGGGCGATCGTCGGCCTTCCCCGCCTGCCCGCCGAGCTGACCCTCGCCGACTTCCTCGCGCGCGTCCATCCCGACGACGTCGGGATCCTGACGTCGGCCGCGGAGGCGTGCCGCAACGAGGGAACGCCCCTGCACGTGGACCACCGCGTGGTCCTCCCCGACGGCACCGAGCGCATCCTGCAGACGCAGGCTCAGCTCGCGCGCGACGCCGACGGCCGCCCCTGCGGCCTCGAGGGCACCGGGCAGGACGTGACGGACCGCCACCGGGTCGAGGATCAGATCCGCTGGCTGGCCTACCACGACAGCCTGACCGGGCTCGGCAACCGCCTGCTCTTCCGCGAGCGGCTCGACTTCGCCGTGGCGGAGGCCGTCCGCAGCCAGGTGCCGCTCGGCGTGCTCTTCCTCGACCTCGACCACTTCAAGCGCATCAACGACACGTTCGGCCACACGCAGGGCGACCGCCTGCTCCAGGAGGTCGCGGACCGGCTCGTCCGCAGCGTGCGCGAGTCCGACCTCGTCGCGCGACTCGAGAACCCGCCGGCGATCTCGCGGCTCGGGGGCGACGAGTTCACCGTACTCCTGACCAACGTGGCCGATCCGGGCGACCTCGCGAAGGTGGCGCGCCGGCTGCTCGAGGTGCTCCACCGCCCCTTCTCGCTCGGCGGCCACGAGGTCGTCATCACCGCGAGCGTGGGCATCGCGGCCTGGCCCTCGGACGGGTCCGACGGCGAGGGCCTGCTGCGCAACGCCGACGCCGCCATGTATCACGCGAAGGAGCGGGGCCGGAACAACTTCCAGTTCTACGCCGCCTCGATGAACGCGGTCGCGCTCGAGCGCCTGATCCTCGAGACGAAGCTGCGCAGCGCGCTCGAGCGCGGCGAGCTCGAGGTCCACTACCAGCCCAAGCTCGCGCACGGCGGCGAGCGCGTCGCCGGGGTCGAGGCCCTCGCCCGCTGGCGCGACGCCGAGCTCGGCCAGGTGTCCCCGACGGACTTCATCCCGATCGCCGAGGAGACCGGGCTCATCGGCGAGCTCGGCGCGTTCGTCCTCCGGCGCAGCTGCCTCGACCGCATGCGCTGGAGCGAGCTCGGCCTGCCGCCGGCGCCGGTCTCCGTGAACCTCTCGGTGCAGCAGTTCCGCGCCGGGGGCGTGGTCGAGCTCGTCGAGCGCACGCTCGCCGAGACCGGCCTCGACCCGCGCCTGCTCGAGCTGGAGATCACCGAGTCGATGCTGCTCCGGGACGAGAAGGTCGTCGTGGCGGCGCTCGTCGCGCTGCGCGGGCGCGGCGTGCAGGTGGCCGTGGACGACTTCGGCACGGGCTACTCGTCGCTCGCGTACCTCCGCACGCTCCCCGTCGACTCGCTCAAGATCGACCGCTCGTTCGTCCAGGACATCGGCGAGCGCGACGACGAGGCCGCGCTCACGGCGGCGATCGTCTCGATGGGCCGCGCGCTGCGGCTGCGCGTCGTCGCCGAGGGCGTCGAGCTCGAGGCGCAACGGCTCCTGCTCGAGGGCTGGGGCTGCGACGAGCTCCAGGGCTACCTCTTCGCGCGTCCCATGCCGCGCGCCGAGCTCGAGCGCTGGTGGAGCGAGCGCGCGGGGATCTCCCTCAGCGCGCCGCCTTCTCCCCGAGGCGCAGATCGAGCGCCGTGACGCCGGGTCCGATCGCGACCTCGCGCGCCGTGTCCGGCAGCTTCTCCGCCCAGGTGCGCACCCGATAGCGCGCGGGCGGCACGTCCGCGATCGCGTAGCGGCCGTCGGCGTCGGTCACCGCGAAGAGCGGCGTCGGCGCCACGAAGATCGTGGCGCTCATGCCCTCGTGGATCGAGCAGTAGACCTTCACCACGCCCGGGTGCTCGAAGCGCACCGTGCGCGACTCGCCCGCGGGGTAGAGCCCGAGGTCGAAGTCGTTGGGCGAGGAGAACGAGAAGACGTTGTGGAAGATGTCGTCGTCGTTCGGCATCGACACCGGCTCGTCCACGGCGACCGCCAGGAAGCCCGGCGTGAACTGCGCGGCGTGCTGGCGCAGCTCGGGCCGGGCCGAGCGCGGACGGGCGCCGTCGGCGGCCTCGAGGTAGACGACGACGGGACCGAAGTCGGCGAGGCGCGCGCCCGGGAGCTCGAGCCCGACCCGGCCGCGCAGCTCGCCCCCCACGGCGGCCTGGGCCGCGAGCGCGACGCCGAGGACCGCCGCCCAGGCGGCGCGCATCAGAAGTGGACCTCGAGCGCGAAGGCGACGTAGTGGGCGTCGTCCGCGGCGGACCGCATCTCGCTCGTCCCGCGCACGAGCGAGACGTCCTGGAAGCTCGCTTGCGCCTTGAGCGTGACGTAGCGCCCGAGCCGCCAGCCCACCACCAGGGCGTACTCGTCGAGCGCGCGCATGTCGTAGCCGAACGTCCAGCCGTAGCGGATGTCGAGCAGGTAGCCGCGCCCGTCGTCGTAGGTGCCGAGCCCGTTGGCGCGCAGCGCCACGTAGAACGGCTCGAGCACGGGCGAGGCGAGCCGGCCCTCGAGCACGAGCTCCGCGATCCAGCCGTGCAGCCGGCGGTCGTAGATCGACGAGCCGTCCGAGTCGATCTCGTAGCTCCCGTACGAGAGCCAGAGCCGCGCGCCCGCCGGGTGCGTGAGCACGGCGTCGACGCCGAGGTACGTCGTGTCGTCGAGCGCGCCGCTCGGCGCGGCGGGTACCACGCGCCCGTCGGTGAGGCTCGGGATCGGCGTCAGGGATCCGAAGCCGCTCGCCCAGGTCTCGCCCAGCCAGAGCGCCGCGTTCGCCGGCGCCTCGGGCGACCCCATCCGCCCGGAGTAGAGCGCGCTCGCCGAGAGGTGCAGCCAGCGCGTCGGGTCGACCCACAGCTTGAGCGTGTACTGGTCGCCGTCGTCGAGGCCGAAGTCCCGGTCGGTCTCGCCGTTCGTGACCGACGCGACGTAGCCGAAGCGCCCCGCCGCCTCCGAGCCATAGAGCTTCACGCCCTCGTCCCACCACCAGGGCCCGGAGACGCCGTTCGTGACGAACGGGTTGTCCTTCGTGCCCTTCCCGTAGCGCAGGTACGCCTCGCCGACGGGGATGTGGAACCGGCCCGCCTGCACGTTGGCCCACGAGCTGTCGAGCAGGCCCTGGAGCTCGAGGTACGCCTCGCCGAGATCGTCGTCGCGGTAGCCGAGTCGGTAGACGTTCCACTCCGCGCTCAGGCCCGCGCTGCGGAGCCAGGTACGCCCGCGGAGCGAGAGCTCGCCTGCGAGGTCGACGTCGACGAACAGGCGCGCGTCCCAGAGCTCCGTGTCGGGCTCGCCGAGCTGCGCGTCGTCCTGGGCGTCGAAGTGGATCCCGCTCGCGAAGCCGCCGACGTGCACGCGGCGCACGACGTCGCCGAAGGGACCGGTGCGGTCGAGCCAGCCGTCGACCACCTCGTGCACCGCGTCGACCTGGCGCTCGAACGCCGTCACGCCGTCCCCGACCACGCCCTGGGCACGCGCGGCGCCGGGCGCGGCCGACGCCGCCGCCGCGGTGAGCGCGACGGCGAGAGCTCGCTGGCTAGCGCGCATTGGCGCCTCCGTCCTCGCTCGCGAGGCCGACGCCGAGCTCGAGGTCGACGCGCTGGACCGAGTCGGGCGAGAGCTCGACGCGCCGCGCGGCCGGCGGGAAGCGCGAGTGCCACGCGCGCAGCATGCGCGCGCCGGGTGCGACGTCGACGAGCGCGTAGCGCCCGGCGTCGCTCAGGGTCGCGAACGGGCCGGGCGCCGCGAAGACCCGCGCGCGCGCCGCGGCGCCGTCCGGCGCGAACACCTCGACCTCGCCCGCCCGCTCGACCGGAATCTCGACCGCCTCGCGCGCGTCGAGCCGCCGCAGGACGCCCGCGGCCGGGCAGCTCACGACGTGTGCCTCGCCGGTGCGGTTCTCGATCACGACGCGGCCGCCGACGGCGAGCGCCGCGGCATCGGGCTCGAAGCGCAGGCCCGCCGCGCCGCCCACGAGCGCGAGGCGCACGGGGCCGCCCGGGCCGGCCGCCGGCTCCCCATCCAGGTAGACGACGGCGAAGCCGGGCCGCGAGTAGTCGACGAGCTCGACG
>DATAGA010000362.1:0-6901 GCA_036257215.1 Myxococcota bacterium | reverse complement strand
CGTCGCGCGCGCCGACGACAGCCTCGAGATGCACGGCTACGACACGGTCAAGGGCTCCGACTTCCTCGGCGACCAGGACCAGATCCAGTACTTCGTCGAGCAGGCGCCGAAGGAGCTCTCCCTGCTCGAGCGCTGGGGCTGCCCGTGGAGCCGCAACGAGGACGGCACCGTCGCCACGCGCGCCTTCGGCGGCATGACGACGAAGCGCACGTGGTACGCCGCCGACAAGGTCGGCTTCCACATGCTGCACGCGCTGTTCCAGCACTCGCTGCGGTTCGAGCGCATCGTGCGCTACGACGAGTACTTCGTCTCGAAGCTGCTCGTGGTCGACGGGCGCGTGCACGGGGTCGCCGCGTTGGACGTCCGCGAGGGCGTCGTGCGCGCCATTCTCGGCGGCGCGGTGATCCTCGCGACGGGCGGCGCCGGCAAGGCCTTCCCGTTCACGACCAACGGCAACATCAAGACCGGCGACGGCATGGCGCTCGCGTACCGCGAGGGCGTGGCGCTCAAGGACATGGAGTTCGTCCAGTACCACCCGACGGGGCTGCCGGGCACCGGGATCCTCATCACGGAGGCCTCGCGCGGCGAGGGCGGCTACGTCCGCAACAAGGACGGCGAGCGCTTCCTCGTGACGCGGGACTACGGCGTTGGAACCAAGGCGGAGCTGGGGCCGCGCGACATGATCTCGCGCGCGATCATGCGCGAGATCGCCGCGGGGCGCGGCGTCGAGGGCACGTACGGCGAGCACGTCTGGCTCGACCTGCGCCACCTCGGCGAGGAGAAGATCAACGCGCGCATTCCGTTCGTGCGCGAGCTCGCCAAGACGTACGCCTTCGTCGACCCGGTGTACCAGCCGATCCCGATCCGGCCCGTGCTCCACTACATGATGGGCGGCGTCGACACGGACATCGACGGCGCGACGGGGCTGCCGGGGCTCTACGCCTCCGGTGAGACGGCGTGCGGCTCGATCAACGGAGCCAACCGCCTCGGCTCGAACTCGCTCACCGAGTGCCTCGTGTTCGGCGCGCGCTCGGGCGCGCACGCGGTGCGCTACGCGCGCGGCGCGAGCGGGCCCGACGAGGCGCGCGCGCGGGAGCAGGCGCAGGCCGAGGCCGATCGCCTCGCGGCGCTGCGCGGCGCGGGCACCGGGGACCAGTCGATCGCGAAGCTGCGCCAGGAGCTGAACCGCATCATGGAGTCGGGCTGCGGCGTCTACCGCGAGCAGGCGTCGATGGACCGGGCTACCAAGGAGCTCGCGGAGCTCCAGAAGCGCGCCGAGCGCGTGAAGCTCGTGGACCGGAGCCTCGTGTTCAACACCGAGCTCGTCGCCGCCCTCGAGCTCTGGAACCTGCTCGACGTCGGCGAGGCGATTGCCAACGCCGCCGCGGCCCGCAAGGAGTCGCGCGGGGCGCACGCTCGCAGCGACTACCCGGCGCGCAACGACTCCGAGTACCTCTACCACAGCCTCGTGTCGCGCGGACCCGACGGCCGGCCCCGGCTCGGCCAGAAGCCCGTCAAACTGGGCGTCTGGGAGCCCGAGGAGCGCAAGTACTGATGAACGGGCAGGGCACGAAGACCTTCGTCGTCACGCGGTTCGACCCGGACCGCGACGAGGCGCCGCGCACGCAGGAGTACGAGGTCCCCGTGCGCGAGGACTGGAAGGTCCTCGACGCGCTCAACTACATCAAGGACGAGCTCGACCCCACGCTCTCGCACCGCTGGTCGTGTCGCATGGCGGTGTGCGGCAGCTGCGGAATGCAGGTGAACGGCGAGCCGAAGCTCACCTGCAAGACGGCGCTGCGGGAGTACGGCGACCGCGTCGAGGTCGGCCCGCTCGCGAACTTCCCGGTCGTGCGCGACCTCGTGATCGAGATGGAGGGCTTCCTCGAGCGGCTCAAGGCGGTGAAGCCCTGGATCATCCAGGCGAAGGAAGCGGCCGTCATCGAGGGCACGAACCGCCAGACGCCCGAGCAGCTGGCCGAGTTCAAGCAGTACAGCATGTGCATCAACTGCATGCTGTGCTACGCGGCGTGCCCGGTCGTCGCGAACGAGCCCGACTTCCTCGGTCCCGCCGCGCTCGCGCTCGGCCACCGCTACAACCAGGACTCGCGCGACGACGGCGATTCGGAGCGCCACGAGGTCTTCCGCGGCGACGGCGGGGTGTTCGCCTGCTCCTTCGCCAACGAGTGCAGCGAGGTGTGTCCGAAGAACGTGGATCCCTCGAAGGCGATCCAGCAGGCCAAGCTCCTCAACGTGCTCGACTGGGCGCGCAGCTTCGTCGTGCCCCGCGGCGGGAGGTGACCGACGTGAGTCTGCGCGCCCGCGTGGACGCGATGAAGGGGAGCGCGCCGCCGCGCACGCGCACGGCCGACCCGGCGCCGCCGCGAAACTTCCCGTTCCGCGGGAACTACCTGCCGTACGTCGCGTTCGGGAGCTGCGGGATCCTGCTCTTCGCGGTGGGCTTCGGGCTCCTGCGCCTCGTGTGGGTCCTCGGCGACGGCGACGCGACGCGCTGGAAGGCGATCTTCGAGAGCTACCGCCATCCCCTCTACATCGTGTTCCACGCGTTCGCGCTCGTGGCCCTCACCTGGTTCACGTTCCGCTTCTTCCGGCTGTTCCCGAAGACCCAGCCGCCGAAGCTCGGTCCGCTGCCCCGGCCGCCGGACGCGGTGTTCCTGATCGGCCTCGGGGCCGCCTTCACCGTCTCGACGCTGCTCGTCGGGCTGGTGCTCGGGGGGGCGCTGCCGTGAGGACGCTCATGCTGAAGCTCGAGCCGGTCGTCTGGGGCCTCTTCGGCGCCGGCATGTTCGTCGCCGGGCTGCTCTACCCGGCGTTCCTCCTCGTCGCGACCCTGATGCAGCCTCTCGGCGTGCTGGCGCCCGATGCGCTCTCGTTCGAGCGCGCCCACGCGCTCGCCGCCCACCCGATCGGCCGCGTCGTCCTCGCCGCGGCCGTCGCGTTCCCGCTCTGGGCCGGCGCGCACCACGTGCGGCACGTCAACATCGACTTCGGCGGCATCGGCCGCGACGCCTGGTTCGGCGCGCTGTGCTACGCGCTCGCGCTCGTGGGCAGCGTCGCGGCGGTGCTGGCGGTCGCCCGGCTCTAGCCGCCGACCCCGCGCGCCCGCGCATCGCCCGTGTCCCGCGACGACGCGCCGCCGCCCTGCGCACCGGCGCGCCGCCCGCTCGAGGGACTGCGCATCCTCGACCTCACGCGCGTCGTCGCCGGGCCGTTCGCGACGGCCGTGCTCGCCGACCTCGGCGCCGACGTCGTCAAGGTCGAGCGGCCGGGGCCCGGCGACGACTACCGCTACGGCCCTTCGCGCAAGGGCGAGACGTCGCTCTCGTTCCAGAACACGAATCGCGGCAAGCGCTCCATCACGCTCGACGTGGGGCGGGCCGAAGGGCCCGAGCTGCTGCTGCGCCTCGCCGAGCGCGCCGACGCGCTGGTCGAGAACTTCCGCGCGGGCTGGATGGCGTCGCGCGGGCTCGGCCCCGAGGTGCTCCAGGCGCGCAACCCGCGCCTCGTCGTCGCCTCGCTCTCGGGCTTCGGCGCGACGGGCCCGCGCGCCGGCGAGCCCTCGTACGACATCGTCGCCCAGGCGGCGGGCGGGCTGCTCGCGATGACCGGCTTCCCGGACGGCCCGCCCGTCCGCGGCGGCGGTGCCCTCGCCGACTTCGTCGGCGGGCTCTACCTCGCGCTCGGCGTCGTCACCGCGCTGCTCGAGCGCGAGCGCGGGGGGCCGGCGCGCGTGCTCGACCTCTCGAACCAGGACGCCGTCTTCGCGATCACGGACTCCGCCGCGACGATCTTCGCGGGCGTCGGCGCGCGCAGCCCGCGCGTCGGCAACCAGCACCCGTTCACCGCCCCCTACGACGCGTTCGCGGCGCGCGACGGCTGGGTCGCGATCGCGACGGCGAGCAACAAGCTCTTCCGCGCGCTCTGCGACGCCATCGGCCGGCCCGAGCTGGCGGGCGACGAGCGCTTCCGCAGCCACCGGGGGCGCGCGCTCCACCGCGCCGAGGTCAACGCCGCGATCGCGGCCTTCGTCGCAGAGCGCAGCTGCGACGACGTGCTGTCGGTGCTCGGCCCCGCCGGCGCGCGCCTCCCGTGCGCGCGGGTCGCCTCGCCGGAGGAGCTGATCGACGACCCGCAGCTCGTCGCCCGGGGGATGATCGAGCGCCACCCGCACCCGACGCTCGGCGAGGTGGTGTTCCACGGAAGCCCGCTGCAGCTGGCCGGTGCCGCGCCGCGCGCCCGCCCGCTGGCGCCGGACCTCGGCGCCGACAACGCGGCGGTGTACGGCGAGCTCGGCCTCGGGCCCGAAGACCTCACGAGGCTGGCGGCGGACGGCGTCGTCTAGGCCTGAACGCGCCGTCCGCCGCGCGCGGCACACCCCCGCGCGCCGCGCGGCCTAGCGAGCTCGGCTAGTCCCAGCGCTCGTGGCGGTCGTTCCGGCGCTCGTGCCGGTCGTCCCACCGCTCGTGCCGGTCCTTGTACCGCTCGTGGCGGTCGTAGCGGTCGTACCGGTAGTACGGCCGGTCGTAGTAGTAGCGGTGCCTGTACACGACCGGCGGCGCCGGCGGGAAGAAGAACGGAGGCGGCGGAGGCAGCGGGAACCAGAAGCCCGCGTGCACGCGCGGACCGTGATAGCCGCCGGCCGTAGCCGACGCCGGCAGAGCCGCCGAGACGGCGCCGAGAACGAGCGCGGCCGCCGCCGCGCGGGCGAGACGAACGCGAAGAGTGCGCAGCATGATGTCCAACCTCCGGGCCCCCTCTTGGGCCACGCTCATGCGACGCGCCGCGCGCGCCGGGTATTCGAGGGCCCGATTCCCGAGGCGGGACGGGGCGGTCGGCGCGCGGGGAAGGAGGTAGCCCGCGGGGAGACCTGTCCCGCATCCGCGCGCGGCGCTCGCGACGCGCGTCGTCGGTTCCCATCTCTCCGCCGCTCTACGCGAACTCCACGGATGCTCGACGGCTCTTCTACGGCGGCTCTCTCCTGCGAGCGCGTAGCCTGCGTTGCGCTCGCTGGTCGTGCGTCGCGCCCCGCAGCGAGGCGAGCGGAGGAGAGAATCCGATGTCCCGGCGTCTCGCGTTCGCTGCGCTCGTCGCCCTCGCGCTCCCACACGTCTGCGTGTCCGTGGCCCGGGCGTCCTCCGCGCGAGGTCCCTGGGTGGCCGTCTCGTCGTACGACGACGACCCCTTCGTCGCGGACGCCGGCGTCGAGCGCCTGGGCCGGGCGAGCTTCGGCTCGGATCGGGACGGCCGTCTCGTGCTCGGGAACGGGACGATCGAGATCGAGGACGAAGAAGTCGTCTACCGCGAGGACCCCGCGACCGGCGAGTACATCGCGTTCGCCTGGAACCCGTGGTCCGCGGACCTCACGAGGTCGAACGAGGCGGGCGACTTCTATTTTCCGGACGAGCCGCGCTTCCCGCTGCACCGGGTGGAGCGCGACGCCGAAGGTCGCCCCGTCCTCGTGGACGGGCTGCAGCTCTGGCTGCCGCAGGACCTGCACCGCGGGATGACGACGACCTTCGAGGCGGTCGCCGCCGCCAAGCGCGCACTCGAGCTCTGGGCGGGGCGCGAGCTGGCGTGGGGCGACGGCGGCCGCCTCGACATCAACGCCCACGCGTTCATCGACTTCAACGCCTTCTTCAGCCCGACGGCGCAGTCGCTGTTCCTCGGCGTCGTGCCGCACCGGCTCCCGGGCGAGCCGCGCACCGCGCCCGTCAAGATGTTCGAGACGGCGACGTCGTGGGAGCTGGCCGCCCACGAGGCCGGGCACGCGCTCCACGCCGTGCTCAAGCCGAACATCGACAAGACGGATCCGGGCTACCGGACCTGGGGCGAATCCTTCGGCGACCAGACCGCGATGTGGACGTCGCTCCTGGATTCGGGTCGCGTCCGGCGGCTACTCGCGGAGACGGGCGGAGACCTGAACCGCTCGAGCTCGCTCACCGGGATGATCGAGGCCTTTGGCGAGCTGCTCGGCGACGGCCTGCCGATGCGCGACGCCTTCCACGACAAGAGGATCTCCGACACCTCGCCCGAGGTCCACGACCGCTCGGAAGTCCTCACCGGTGCGGCGTACCGCCTGTTCCTGGCCGTTTACGGCGGCACGCGGAGCGAGGACGGAGCCGCACAGGCGCTGACCAGGGCGGGGCGGGTGCTGGGCACCTTCCTCGCGCGCGCGGCCGACTTCATGCCCGAGACCCAGCTGACACTCGAGGACGTCGCCAAGGCGTACCTCGAGGTGGACGCCGAGATCTACGACGGCCGCTACCACGACGTCCTCGTCGCGGAGTTCACGCGGCGCGAGCTGTTCGACGCCGGCTCGGTCGACGAGTGGCGAGCGCACCGGGCCGCCCTTCCGGAGCTGCGGCTGCCGCGCGCGGCGTCGGACGCCGAGCTGGGCGCGTGGCTGCGCGCGAATCTCGACGCGCTCGGCGTCGGCCCGCAGTTCGGGCTGCGGCTGCAGAGCGCAACCCGGCTCGATCGCGTCCGGCCGGACGCGGGTTCCGGGCACGCGATCGTACGGGTGCAGCTCACGCTCGGCCGGGAGAAGGGCGCGACGCCGCTCGACAACTACGGGATCCTCGTCTTCCGCGCGAACGGCGAGCTGGCCGACTACCACGCGCCGCTCCCGGCGTCGGAGCCCACGGCGACCGGCCGCGCTGCCTCGATGCAGGTGCAGGCCGAGGCCCTCGGCACGCTCGCGGACGCGCGGGCGATCGGCCTCGATCGGCGCGGCGCGCCCGTCGCGATCGTGCGCGGCAAGGACGGCCGCCTCGAGCCGGAGGCGCGCGTCCTCAGCGGCGATGCGCTCGACCCGCACATGGTGGTCTTCACGCGCGAGCACCCGGATGGCGAGCGCCGCGAGATCGTGGTCCCGCCCGTG
>DATAGA010000316.1:0-3111 GCA_036257215.1 Myxococcota bacterium | reverse complement strand
CCCGCCTTCGCCGCCGCGGACTTCTGCTCGAGCGCGCCGACGAGCGCGTCGAAGCCCTCGCGTTTCATGAGGCTCGAGTACTCGGAGCGGCGCAGCGCGAGCTCGCTCACCGTGCCGTTGAGATACACGTCGACGATGCGGTAGCCGCCGGCTCCGGGCCGCACGCGGTAGTCGAGCTTCACGGGCTCCGCGTCCTTCGGGTGGAGCACCGTCCGCACGAGCGTCGTCTCCTGCGCCGCGGGCTCGCTCGCGCCGATCTCGAAGCGGATCCGCGCGCCGTCGAAGCGGTCGGCGTAGGTGGAGACGGTGAAGCGGGTGAAGGCGTCCACCCAGCGCGCCTGCTGCTGCGGCGTGAGCTCCTTCCAGCCCGAGCCGAGGATCAGCTGCGCCATGAAGTTGACGTCGTAGCTCGACGCCACGACGGGTGCGAGCGCCTCGTAGCGGCCCTCGAAGCCGAGCGCGTCGGCGCGCGCCATGACGTCGTCGAGCGTCGCGTAGAGCCGCTCGACGGGTACGCGCGCGGCGGCGGCGGGGTCCTCGGCTGCACCAGCCGCGGGCGCCTCGCCGGCGGGAGCGGCTTCGCCGCTCGGCGGCGCCGGTACGGCCGCGGGCTCCGCTGCGCTCGCGGGGTGGGGAAGGGCGATGACGGCGACGAAGAGTCCGCTGACGAGGAGAGCCGCAGCGCGCATTCGCGCAGTGTAGCGGCGCCCGCTCCGCCCGCGGGCCGCGCCGTTACTCGTCGCCGAGCACGAACCCGAGCATGGCTTCCGCGAAGCCCTCGGGGTTGTCGGTCATGACGGAGTGGCCGGCGCGCGGCACGACGCCGAGGCGCCCCGCGCGCAGCACCTCCTCCGCCATGCGATCCGCGACGTCCGCGGAGAGCACGTCCGAGGCCGCCCCGCGCACGACGAGCGCGGGGGACTCGACGCGCGCGAGCGCGTCCCAGAGCGCCGCCGTCATCGCGCGATCGCGCTCGGCGGCCTCGGCGGAGCTCATGCGCCGCGCCCCGGCGTGGAACGCGGGATCGGTCTTGCGCTCGAAGCCGCCGCCGGGGAGCGGCCGCAGCCCGTGGCGCGCCATGCGCGCGATCGCCTCGGGCCGGGCGGCCGGGTAGGCGATCGAGAGGAGGCGCGCGTACTCGGCCTCGGACGCGATCTTCCCGCCGCCGCCCGCGCTGTCGGTGCGCTCCATGTCGAGCCGGATGCGCAGCGTCCCGCGCGAGTCGAGCTCGGGACCCGAGTCGACGAGCACGAGCCCCGCGAGCCGCTCGGGGTGTCGACCGGCGAACAGCGTCGCGACGCGGCCGCCGAGCGAGTGCCCGACGAGGACGAGCCGCGCGACGCCGAGCGCCTCGAACGCGCACTCGAGGTCGCGCACGTGGAAGTCGTAGTCGTAGCGCGCGGGGTCGGCGCGGCCGGAGTCGCCGTGGCCGCGCAGGTCGAGCGCGAGCGTCCGGTAGTGCGGCGCGACGAGAGGCGCGAAGTCCTCCCAGATGTGGGCGTCGTTGCCGAAGCCGTGGAGCAGGACGAGCGGGACGCCGTCGTCGCTCCAGGCGAGCCCGTGCAGCGGCACGCCGTCCGCGCCCGTCACGGTGAACGAGCGCGGCGCCGCCGCGGCGGCGGGCGCGGACTGGGCCTGCGACATGCCCGGATCCTACCCGATCGGTACCCTCGGGCGGCGTGGGGAGTGAGCGCGAGACGCGCGGCGCGAGCGCCGCTCGATCGGGGCGCGCGACGAGCGGCGGTCGAGCGGAGGGAGGAGCGAGCGGCGCGAGCGCGGACCTCGCGGGCGCGACCGCGGCCGCGCTCGACGCGCTCGAGGCGGGCGCCGAGCGCGCATTGGCCGACCTCGTCGCGCTCGCGCGGATCCCGAGCGTCTCGGCCGCCGGCTTCGACCCGGCGCAGGTGGCGCGCTGCGCCGACGGCGTCGCGGCGCTGCTCGACGACGTCGGGCTCACGGGCGTCGAGGTCCTGCGCCTCCCGGGCGCCCACCCGGCCGTCTACGGCGAGTGGCGGGCGGCCCGCGCGGACGCGCCGACGGCCCTGGTCTACGCGCACCACGACGTGCAGCCGCCGGGCCGGCTCGACCGTTGGCGCACGCCGCCCTTCGAGCCGACGGTGCGCCCGGACGGCCGGCTCTACGGGCGCGGGGTCGTCGACGACAAGGCGGGCCTCGTCCTCCACCTCGCGGCGCTGCGCGCCTGGCGCGAGGCCGCGGGCGGGCCTCCGCTCCACGTGAAGGTGCTCGTCGAAGGCGAGGAGGAGATCGGCTCGCTCCATCTGGCCGACTTCCTGCGCGCCGAGCGCGAGCGGCTGCGCGCCGACGTACTCGTCCTCTCCGACACGGCGAACCTCGCGACGGGGATCCCGTCGTTCACGACGAGCCTGCGCGGCCTCGTGGTGGTCGACGTGGAGGTGCGCGCGCTCGACCACCCGCTCCACAGCGGGATGTGGGGAGGGCCCGTGCCCGATGCGGCCACGGCGCTCTGCGCGCTGCTCGCCCGCCTCACTGACGAGGACGGCGCGATCGCGGTCCCGGGCCTCGCGGACGACGCGCCGCCGCTCGCTGCCGCGGAGCGCGCGGCGCTCGACGCGCTCCCGTACGACGCCGACGCCTTCCGGGCGGACGCCGGCCTTCCCCCCGGCGTCCCGCTCTCGGGCGAGCGCGGGCGCTCCGTCTACGAGCAGCTCTGGCTGTGCCCCGCAATCGCGGTGACCGCGCTCGAGGCGCTTCCGCTCGCGGAGTCCGGCAACCAGCTGATCGACGTGGCACGCGCGCGGATCGGCCTGCGGCTCGCGCCCGGACAAGACGCGGCGCGCGCGGCGGCGCGGCTCCAGGCCTTCCTGCGCGCGGACCCGCCGCGGGGCGTGCGCGTCGAGACGCGCCTCGAGAGCGCATCCCCGGGCTGGCGCACGGAGCCCGTCGGACCCGCGTTCGACGCCGTGCGCCGCGCGCTGCGCGCCGGCTTCGGCCGCGAGCCCGTCGCGATCGGTTGCGGCGGCAGCATCCCGTTCGTCGGACCCTTCCTCGCGGAGCTCGGCGGCGCGCCTGCTCTCCTCCTCGGCCTCGAGGACCCGCCGTGCAACGCCCACGGCGAGAACGAGAGCCTCG
>DATAGA010000296.1:0-7740 GCA_036257215.1 Myxococcota bacterium | reverse complement strand
GCCGTGCGCTCCTCGTAGCGGGCGTACTCGGGCCAGCCCTCGAGCAGTCGGCCCCACAGCTCCGCCCGCTCCGAGCCCTCGGCCGCGCGCGCGCGCACGGGCAGCCGGTGCGGGCCGACCTGGACGGTCGTCTCGGGCCGCGCCTTCAGGTTCTGCCACCAGGCCGGGTCGCGGTCGTCGCCGGCGTTCGAGGCGACGACGACGAAGCGCGCGCCGTCGGCCATGTAGAGGAGCGGTGCCTCGTAGCGGCGACCGCTCTTGCGGCCGCGGTGCTCGAGCAGCAGGAAGAGCAGGCGCCCGAGGCGCGCGCCGACGCGCCCACCGGAAGCCCGGTAGAGGAAGCTGTGGATCGCCGTGATCAGCGCGAGCAGCCAGCGGACGTTGGGCATGGATCAGTGCGCGGCCCGCTGGCGCAGCTGGTACTTGAGCACCTTGCCGGAGGGGTTGGTCGGAAGCGCGTCCACGAGCTCGACGCGCCGCGGCACCTTGTAGTTGGCCATGTGCTCCCTGCACCACCGGATCACCTCGTCGGGCGCGAGGCTCGCACCCGGCGCCGGCACGACGAACGCCACTCCCACCTCTCCCATCCTCTCGTCGGGCACGCCGACGACGGCGACCTGGGCGATGCCGTCGTGGCGGTACATCAGGTTCTCGATCTCCGCCGGATAGCAGTTGAAGCCGCCGACGATGAACATGTCCTTGATCCGGTCCGTGATGCGCAGGTAGCCGCGCTCGTCCATCACGCCGACGTCCCCGGTGTGGAGCCAGCCCTGCGCGTCGACCGTCTTCGCGGTCTCGGCGGGGTCGTCGAAGTAGCCCCGCATCACGTTGAAGCCGCGCACCAGGATCTCGCCGGCCGTCCCGCGCGGGACCTCCTCGCCGCGCGCGTCGGCGCACTTCACCTCGACGCCGGCGAGCGCGCGGCCCGACGTCGTCGCGATCGTCTCCGCGTCGTCGGTCGGCAGGCACATCGTCACGGTGCCCGAGGTCTCCGTGAGGCCGTAGGCCGTGATCACGGTCTCGAAGCCGAGCTCCGAGCGCATGCGGCGGACGAGCTCGACCGGGATCGCGGCGGCGCCGGTGACCGCGAGGCGCAGGCTGGAGAGGTCGAAGCGCCCGCGCTCGGGGTGGGCGAGCAGCGACTGGTAAAGCGTCGGCGGGCCCGGTAGCACGCTGATCCGCTCCTTGCCGATGCGCTCGAGCACGGCGCTCGCGTCGAACACCGCGTGCGGGATCGCCGTCGCGCCCACCTGGAGGCACGCGAGCCAGCCCGCCTTGTAGCCGAACGTGTGGAAGAACGGGTTGACGATCAGGTAGCGGTCGCCCTCGCGGATGCCGGCGCCGCGGCTCCAGGCGTCGAAGACGCGCAGGTTCTGCCCGTGCGTCGTCATCACGCCCTTGGGCTGCCCGGTGGTGCCCGAGGTGAAGATCACGTCGGAGAGGTCGTCGGGCTCGACGGCGGCCGCGCGCTCGCGCGCCGCACGTGCGGGCACGGCGGCGCCGCGCGCGAGGAACTCGTCCCAGGGCGTTGCGCCGGCCGAGCGGCCGCGCAGCGTCACGATCTCGCGCAGCGCGGGCAGATCCTCGCTCGCGAGCGCGGCGACGTAGTCGGTGCCGAGGAACTCGCCGACGGTGAAGAGGAGGCGCGCGCCGCTCCGACGCAGCACGTACCCGGCCTCGGCGCCCTTGAAGCGCGTGTTCAGCGGGACGAGCGCGGCGCCGGCGGACTGGAGCCCGATCGCGGCCGCGACCCACTCCGCGACGTTCGGCGCCCAGATGGCGACGCGGTCCCCGCGCTCGACGCCGGCGGCGAGGCACGCGCGCGCCGCGGCCACGCCGGCCTCGGCGAGCTCGCGGAAGCTGAAGTGGGCGTCGCCGTCCTCGAGCGCCATGCGCTCGCCGAAGCGCTCGGCGGCGCGCGCGACCGTGCGCGGGATCGTGAGCCGCTCCCAGCGCTCCTCGGCGCCCGGGACGCGCGCGTCGGCGTCGCCCGCGTCGCGCGCGCGGCCCCCTCCGGCGCGTTCGTCCTTCACGTCGCTGCCTTGCATACGGAACGTATCGTATCCTAATGTCCGGCGGCCCCCATGGACATCCGCTTCAGCGACGAGGACGAGGCCTTCCGTCGCGAGGCCGCGGCCTGGCTCGACGACGCCCTCTCGGGCGAGTTCGCGGTGCTCCGAGGCCGCGGCGGCGCGGGCGACGACGCGGCGCTCGTCGACGAGCGCCGCGCGTGGGAGCGCAAGCTCGCCGAGGGCGGCTGGACCTGCATCGGCTGGCCGCCCGAGCACGGCGGGCGCGGCGCGAGCCTGACGCAGCAGGTGATCTTCTTCGAGGAGTACGCGCGCGCGCGCGCCCCCGGGCGGCTCAACCACATGGGCGAGACGCTGCTCGGCCCGACGCTGATCGCGTTCGGAACCGACGCACAGAAGCGTCGCTTCCTCGCGCCGATCGTCCGCGGCGAGGAGATCTGGTGCCAGGGCTACTCCGAGCCGAACGCGGGCTCCGACCTCGCCAACGTGCAGACGCGCGCGCGGCTCGAAGGCGACGAGTGGGTGATCGACGGCCAGAAGGTGTGGACGTCGTGGGCGGCGTGGGCGGACTGGTGCTTCGTCGTCTGCCGCACCGACCCGGCGTCGAAGCGCCACCAGGGGCTCTCGTACCTGCTCGTCCCGATGAAGCAGCCCGGCGTCGAGATCCGGCCGATCCGGCAGATCACCGGGGACGCCGAGTTCTTCGAGGTCTTCTACGACGGTGCGCGGACGGCGCGGGAGAACGCGGTCGGCGCACCGGGCGACGGGTGGCGCGTCGCGATGGCGACGCTCGCCTTCGAGCGCGGTGTCTCGACGCTCGGCCAGCAGATGGCGTTCCGCAACGAGCTCGCAGAGATCGTGGCGGCGGCCAAGCGCAACGGGCGCGCCGCCGATCCGCTCGTGCGCCAGCGCATCGCGGACGCGTGGATGGGGCTGGAGCTGCAGCGCTACAACGCCCTGCGCACGCTCTCGTCGGAAGCCGAGCTCTCCGGACCGGGGATGGTGCACAAGATCTTCTGGGCCAACTGGCACCGCGCGCTGGGCAAGCTCGCGCTCGACGTGCTCGGGCCCGAGGCCGAGACCGACGGCGCCGCGGGCGGAGAGCCGTCGCGCCTCCAGCGCCTCTTCCTCTTCACGCGCTCGGACACCATCTATGGCGGCTCCAACGAGATCCAGCTCAACCTCATCGCGGAGCGGGCGCTCGGGCTCCCCCGCGAGCCGCGGCCGGCTTGAGCGCCGGTCCTGCGGCGCCCGAGGCGCCGCTCGCGCGCGGGCTCCTCGCGGGTCGGACCGTGCTCGTCACCGCGTCCGCGGGGAGCGGGATCGGCTTCGCGACGGCGCGCCGCTGCGCGGAGGAGGGCGCCTCGGTCATGCTCTCCGACGCGCACGAGCGCCGCGTCGGCGAGGCTGCGGCGCAGCTCGAGCGGCTGACGGGCGTGCGGACGCCCGCGCGCCGCTGCGACGTGACGCGCGAGGAGGACGTCCGCGCGCTCGCCGAGGCAGCCATCGCCGAGCTCGGCCACATCGACGTGCTCGTGAACAACGCCGGTCTCGGCGGCTACGCGCAGGTGGCCGAGATGACGGACGAGCAGTGGAGCCGCGTGCTCGACGTGACGCTCACGGGCACGTTCCGGATGACGCGCGCGCTGCTCCCGCACATGACCGCGCGGGGCCGCGGCGCGATCGTGAACAACGCGTCGGTGCTCGGCTGGCGCGCCCAGGAGGGGCAGGCGCACTACGCCGCCGCCAAGGCCGGCGTGATGGCGTTCACGCGCTGCGTCGCGATGGAGGTCGCCGCGGCGGGCGTGCGGGTCAACGCCGTGGCGCCGAGCCTCGCGCTGCACGCGAACCTCGAGAAGGCCACGCCCGCGAGCCTGCTCGAGGAGCTGCGCAAGAAGGAGGCGTTCGGCCGCTCGGCGGAGCTCTTCGAGGTCGCGAACGTGATCGTCTTCCTGGCGAGCGACTACGCCTCGTACCTGACCGGCGAGGTGATCTCCGTGAGCAGCCAGCACCCGTGAGCGCCGGCCGCGCGGCGTAGAAGGAGCAGACCGCATGCCGACCGTGTTCGAGAGCCCCGCGGAGCTCCGCAAGGCCGTCGGCCAGGCGCTCGGCGAGAGCGCCTGGCTCGAGGTGACGCAGGAGCGCGTGAACCTCTTCGCCGACGCCACGGACGACCACCAGTGGATCCACGTCGACCCGGCGCGCGCGAAGGCGGGCCCGTTCGGCGCGCCGATCGCGCACGGCTACCTGACGCTCTCCCTCGTCAGCCGCTTCCTGCCCGAGATCGTCGCCGTGAAGGCGATCTCGATGGGAGTCAACTACGGCGTCGACCGGGTGCGCTTCCCCTCGCCCGTCAAGGTGGGCGCGCGCATCCGCGCGCGCGGGGAGCTGCTCGAGGCGGAGCCGCAGAAGGACGGCTCGGTGCAGGCCAAGATCCGCGTCACGATCGACATCGAAGGTCAGGAGAAGCCGGCCTGCGTCGCGGAGACGCTGAGCCGCTACTACCCGGCACGCTGATTCGGTGAAGCTCTGGCAAGTCGCCTCGTTCGCGGAGCCCGACCAGCTCCTCGGCATCGCGCGCGCGGCCGAGGAGGCGGGGCTCGAAGGTGTGCTGGTCTCGGACCACCTCTTCTTCCCCGGCCACATCGACTCCCGCTACCCGTACTCCGAAGACGGCAAGCCCGCCTTCGACGGCGCCTCCCCCTTTCCCGAGCCGTGGACGACGATCGCGGCGATGGCCGCGGTCACGACCCGACTGCGCTTCGCGACGATGGTCTACATCCTCCCGCTGCGGCACCCGCTCGAGGTGGCGAAGGCGGTCGGCACCGCGGCGCTGCTCTCCGGGGGCCGGGTCGCGCTGGGCGTCGGCGCGGGCTGGATCCGCGAGGAGTTCGACGTCCTCGGCATCGACTTCGCGACGCGCGGCGCGCGCATGGACGAGATGATCGACGTGATGCGGGCGGTGTGGAGCGGCGACATGGTCGGGCACCGCGGCCGCTTCTTCGACTTCGCCCCGCTCCAGATGAGCCCGCCGCCGCCGGCGCCGCCGCCGATCTGGGTCGGCGGGCTCTCGGCGGCCGCGCTGCGGCGCGCGGCGACGCGCGGCGACGGCTGGATCGGCACGGGGCAGACGCCGGACGAGGCGATTCGCATCGTCGCCGAGCTGCGCCGCCGGCGCGCCGACTCCCCTCGCGCCGCCCGCCCCTTCGAGGCCGTGGTCCCCCTCGTCGTCCCGCCCGACCGCGACCTCTTCGCCCGGCTCGCCGACGCCGGCGTCACCGCCACGACGCTCTGGCCGTTCTCGTACACGATCGGCCCGGGCTCGACGCTCGCCCAGAAACGAGACGCCATGCTCCGCGCGGCCGACGTCCTGAGGGAACGCTCCCCGTAGCGCGGCCGGGTTGCAGGTATGATGCCGCCCGTGAGCGCGCCCAGCCGAGCCCCTCTCAGCTCTCTGCCGGCGCGCGTTGCCAGCTGGTTCATCCCGCCCGACGTCGGCGCCCGCGGCTCGGAGGCCCTGATCCGGAGCCAGGCGACGCTCGCCATCGCGGCGCTGGGCCTCGTCATCGGAGCCGTGACCGCGGCGGCAGATCTGGTCGGCGGAGCGCGCACCGTCGGCCTCGTGATCCTCCCGCTCCTCGCGCCCGCCGCCGCCGTGCCGTTCGTGCTCCGGCGCACCGGCTCCCCGGAGCGGGCGGGCAACCTCCTCGTGGCGACGCTCTTCGCGATGATCTTCGTGCCGGGCGTCCTCACGCTGGGGCGCGCGTCGGGTGTGGTCTTCGTCTTCCTCGTGCCGGTCCTCGCGGTGCTGCTATGCAGCCGTCGCGCGGCGCTCGGCTGGTCGATCCTCGCGGCGGGCTCGACGCTCGTGCTCGGTGGCCTGGCCGCGAGCTCGTGGGCGGCTCCGCTCGAGCCGCCCGCCGCGAGCCCGTTTCGCCTGCATCGCATCGGCCTCGTCGCGGTGGTGATGAGCGCCGCCTGCGTGTTCGCGTACGACGTGTTCCGGACCCATGCTCTGCGCGAGCTCGAGCGGGCCAACGCCGCGCTGCACGAGAGCCGGGAGCAGTTCCGCAAGCTCGTGGCGACGTCGCCCGACGCGGTGAGCGTCACGCAGGACGGCCGCCTCGTCTACGTGAACTCCCGCGCCATCGAGCTGCTCGGCGGCGCCAGCGAGGCCGACGTGCTCGGCCTGCGCGGCGAGGAGGTGATCGACGGCTCGAAGGAGACGGTGACGCGCCTGCGCAGCGAGGTCGCTGCCGGGCGCCGGCTCACGGACGTGCGCGTGGTGATCGTGCGGCTCGACGGGCACCGCGTGCCGGTCGAAGTGAGCGCCTCGCCGACGCTCTTCCACGGTCGGCCCGCGGTGCTCTCGGTGATGCGCGACCGCAGCGAGGAAGAGCGCACGCTCGCTCGCCTGCGCCTGCTCGGAACCGTCGTCGAGCAGTCGACCGAGGGCGTGCTCGTCGTCGACGCCGGCGGGACGGTCCGCTACGTGAACGAGGCCTACGCCAGCAACCGCGGGCTGCCGGTCGACCAGCTGATCGGCCGGCCCGTGAGAGAGCTCCCGCGCGACGACGCCGCGCGCGGCTTTCTCCGCGGCCTTCCGCGCCGGCTGGCGGCGAGCGGAGGCGCGACGGGCGGACGCTTCACGTTCGACGGGCCTTCCGGGCGCCGCAGCTGGGACATCCGCATGTTCCCGGTGCAGACCGACCATCCCGCGAGCCCCGTGCAGGTGACGCTGCTCCGCGACGTCTCGCGCGAGGTCGAGCTGGAGGAGCGCAGCCAGCAGTCCCAGAAGATGGAGGCGGTGGGGCAGCTGGCGGGGGGCGTCGCGCACGACTTCAACAACAACCTGACCGTGATCCTCGGCCGAGCGGAAGAGCTGCGCGCATCGTTGCCGCCCGACTCGAGCGCCGCGCAGGAGGTCGCGTCGATCGTCGACGCCGCGGAGCGCTCGGCCGCGCTGACGCAGCAGCTGCTCGCGTTCGCGCGCCGCCAGCCGGTCGACGTCCGGGTGGTGGACCCGAACGCGATCGTGCGCGGCATGCGCGACATGCTCCGGCGGCTCTTGCCGGAGTCCATCGAGCTCGTGGTCGAGCTCTCGCCGCAGGCGCCGCCGGTGCTCGCCGACCGCGGCCAGCTCGGCCAGGTGGTGCTCAACCTCGTGCTGAACGCCCGCGACGCCATCGATGGCGCCGGCCGGATCCGGGTGGCGACCGGAGTCGGACCGCTGCCCGAGAAGCTGTGGGACGGCGACGCCCGCGAGGCCCCGGTCTACGCGACGCTGCGAGTCCGCGACGACGGCCACGGGATGGACGAGGCGACGCGCGCCCGCGCGTTCGAGCCGTTCTTCACCACGAAGCCCGCCGGGCGCGGCACCGGCCTCGGCCTCTCGTCGGTCCACGGGATCGTGCTCCAGAGCGGAGGCGCGATCGCGATCGACTCGGCGCCGGACGCTGGCACCGACGTCGTCGTCTACCTCCCCGCCGCGGATGCGCCCGTGCAGGCGGACGCGGAGCCGAGGCGGAGGTCGGCCCCGAAGGAGCGCGCGACCGGGACGGTCCTCGTCGTCGAGGACGACGACCCCGTCCGCCGCGTGACCCGGCGCGCGCTCGAGTCCGCCGGCTACCGCGTGCTCGAAGCGGCGGACGCCGAGCAGGCGCTCGCCCACGCCGAGCGTGCGGCGATCGACCTGGTCGTGAGCGACATC
>DATAGA010000278.1:0-2500 GCA_036257215.1 Myxococcota bacterium | reverse complement strand
GCGCCCGCGTAGCGCACCGGGTCGAGCACGCTGCGCGGCACGGCCCGCGGCCTCGCCCCCGCGGGCACCGAGCCCGACACGACGACGCGTTCCCCCCGCGGTCCGAGCTCGCGCTCGACCCGCAGCCGGTTGCGCGACCGGCGCGCTCCGGTGCGGGCGCGGTTCACGATCTCGAACGCGACGGGCGGGTCGAGCCGCACCGAAACGGGAGCGCCGGCGGTCGCGCCGGCACCCACCCAGACGCTCACGACGCCGTGCGCGGCGGCGAGCGCCGCGACGGGCGCGTGGTACGGGCGGCTCGACACCGCCCCCCACGTCGGGTGCCAGTGCACGCGGTCGAAGGCCAGGTCGTCGAGCACGAGGTCGCGCACGCGCGTGAGCCCGAGCGCGCGCAGCTCCGCGGCCAGTCGCCACCAGGTCTCGGCCGTGAGCCCCGGGTCGCCGCCGCCGATCACGTAGAGCGTGCCTACCGCGCCGCTCGCGTCGAGGGGTCGGTCCGCGCGCACCGCCGTACGGAAGCGGTGGGAGGGGCCGAACGCCTCGAGCGCCGCGAGGGCGGTCAGGATCTTCTGGTTGGAGGCCGGAGCGAGCGCGCGGTCGGCGCCGCGCGTGTACAGCGCGTGCCCGTCGCGGCTCGAGACGACGAGCGCGCCGACCTGCGCCCCGCGCCGCAGCGGTCGCGCGAGCGCGGCGTCGAGCCGCGCCGTCAGCGCGTCCGACGCGCCAGCCGGCTCGGCCGCCGCCGCGACGAGCGCGATCGCCGCCGCTGCCGCTCGCCACACGCACGTTCGCACCGCCGAGCGCGACGTCGACGCCAGGCGACCCCCCATCCTGAGCTCGACGGCCGCGGAGCGTATCGGCGCCCGCGCCGGCGGTCCACCGGCGCGGGTCGGGCGCGGCCACGGGTGCGGGTGCGGCCAGTGTGTATCCTCCGCCCCCCGGACGGTTGCGAGGGGCGGCGCGAGCGCGCAATGGAGTCGGAGATCCGACGGCTCGTCGAGTCGCAGCTCGGCGTGTCGGTGCGGTCCATCGCCCCGATCGCCGCGGGCCTCGGCTTGCGCCGCTTCTTTCGCGTCGCGACGAGCGGTTCGCCGGCGACGCTCGTCGCGCGGGTAGAGGCGCCGGAGGACGCGGCGGGCCGCCCGGCGGGCGCCGCGGCTGAGCCGCCGCTCGAGCCGCTCCGCAGCTTCCTCGAGGCGGCGGGCCTGCCCGTGCCCGCGCGCCTCGGCGGCGACGACGCGGCGGGGATCGCGCTGCTCGAGGACGTCGGCGACGCGACGCTGGCCGACGCCGTCGCCCGCGCCGACGCGCCCCGCCGCGTGGCGCTCTACCGCGCGGTGCTCGAGTCGATCCCGCGCCTGCAACGCCTCAGCGATCCGACCGGGCGCGTCCCCGCCTTCGGCCGCCGCCTCGACCGCGCGCTGCTGCGCTACAAGGGCGAGCTGTTCGCGCGCTGGAGCCTTCCGTCCGCGCTCGGCCGCCCCGCGAGCGAGGACGAGACGCGCGCGGTGCACGCGGCGTTCGAGGCGATCGCGGACCTCGTCGCCGACGCGCCGCTACGGCTCGCGCACCGCGACCTCCAGAGCCACAACGTCCACGTGCGCGACGCGCCGACCGGTGCGCCGCCGCGGATCGCCCTCATCGACCTGCAGGGCGCGTTCCTCGCGCCGCCCGAGTACGACGCGGTGGCGCTCCTGCGCGACTCGTACGTGGAGCTGCCGTGGCCCGAGGTCGAGGGACATCTCGACGCGCTGCGCCCCGCGCTTCCCGACGCGCCCGATCCCGACGCGTTTCGCCGCCGCTTCGACCTGCTGACCCTCGCGCGCAAGGGCAAGGACCACGCGCGGTTCCTCTACGCCGCGCACGACCGCCGCGACGACCGTTGGCTCGCCCACGTGCCCGCGACGGCGCGCGCGCTGCGCACCGCGGTGCCGCGCATCGCGGGGCTCGATCCGCGGCTCGCCGCGCTCGCCGACGTCGTCGCGCGACTGCCGGAGAAACCGTGCGCGCCATGATCGTCGGCGCGGGCCTCGGCACGCGTCTCCTGCCGCTCACCCGGCTGCTCCCGAAGCCCGCGCTCCCGGTGCGCGGCGTGCCGCTCGTCGCCTACCAGCTCGCGCTGCTCGCGAGCGGTGGCGTGCGCGAGGTGGTGATCAACACCCACCACCTCCCCGAGATGCTCGAGGACGCCGCGCGCTCGTGGTGCCCGAACGGCGTGACGCTGCGCTTCTCGCGCGAGCGCGAGCTGCTCGGAACCGGGGGAGGCATCCGCCGGGTGGCGGACTTCCTGCGCGAGAGCGACCCGTGCCTCCTGCTCGGCGGCGACATGCTGCTCGACGCGGACCTGCGCGCGCTCGTGGCGTGGCACCGCGCGGGGGGGCACGACGCGAGCCTGCTCCTGCGCGAGGACCCGCGCGCGGAGCGATTCGGTACGATCGGCGTGGACTCCGAGGGACGCGTGCGGCGCATCGCCAGCCGTTTCGACCTGGGCTCCGAGCGA
>DATAGA010000267.1:0-8535 GCA_036257215.1 Myxococcota bacterium | reverse complement strand
GGGAAACTCCGCACCGAGGGCAAGAGCTACGTGGTGCAGGACGGCGACGTCGTGCACTTCCGCTTCAACGTGTAGCCGGCGCGGAAGGCCCTCAGTCCGCGAACTCCGGGATCACGTGCTTGCCCATGAGCTCGATGGTCTGGCAGACCTTCTCGTGGGGGATCTTGTAGGGGTTCACGAGGCAGAGCAGGAGGTCCACTCCCGCTGACTGGTACTCGCGGGCGGTGGCGACGAGCTGGTCCGGGTCGCCGACGAGGACCGCCTTCGAGTCGCGCAGGTACTCGAAGTTCAGCGCCTGGTGGACGCCGCTCTGCACGACCTCCTTCGCCTGCTCGAGGTAGCCGTAGGTCCCGAGCCCCTGCTTCATCTCCTCGAGCCAGCTCGCGACCGACGTGATGAGCTCGACGGAGCGCTTCACGTACCAGACGAAGGACTCGCGCGAGACGTCGTAGGACTCCGCCTTCGTCGGGGCGCAGTTGACCATCGTGAAGGCGCAGGCCTGGTCGTTGAGCGTGCGGCCGACGGGCTTCGTGCAGCGCCGGAGCGCCGCGCGATACAGGTCGATGCGCCGCTTCACGTCCTCCGGCGGCGACGCCACGCTGAACGAGCACAGACCCAGCCCGAGCTCGCCCATCATGACGTGCCCGTCGTCGCTCCCGGTGGCGCCGAAGACGGGCGGGTGGGGCGCCTGGAGCGGCTTCGGCAGCACGCGCCGGCGCGGCATCGACCAGTACTTGCCGGCGAACTCGTACTCGTCGTTCGTCCAGCAGCCGACGATGTGCTCGAGCGCCTCCGTCCACATGGCGCGCGTCTCGTCGGGGTGGATGCCGAAGCCCTCGAGCTCGAGGCGGGTGGACGAGCGGCCGGTGCCGAAGTCCACGCGGCCGTCGGAGAGGAGGTCGAGCACGGCCGCCGACTCCGCCGAGCGGACCGGGTGGTTGTACGGCTTCGGAGCGAGGCGCACGCCGTAGCCGATGCGCATGCGCTTCGTGCGCGCGGCCACCGCGCCGTAGAGCACCTCGGGGTTCGAGCAGTGGCTGAACTCCTCCAGGAAGTGGTGCTCGACCGTCCAGAAGGCGTGGAACCCCATCCGGTCGCCGAGCACGGCCTGCTCCAGCGTGTTCTTGAACGCCTGGTGTTCGCTGCTGCGGTCCCAGGGCCGCGCGACGGGAATCTCGTAGAAGAGCGCGAACTTCAAGACCCGCTGCCTCCGTAGGTGCGATCGAGATACGCGACGATGTCGGCCGACTCGAACATCTCGACGCCCGTGTTGGGGTCGGCCAGATAGGGGACCTGCATCTTGCCCGAGCGCTCGACGAAGGCGCGCCTGCTCGGGCTGCCCCGGCCCACGTTGTGGAGCCGATAGGGCAGCTCGAGCGTGCAGAGCGCCTCGCGCGCGAGGCGGCTGAAGGGCGAGCCCTCGAAGCTCCAGAGCTCGAGCGGCTTGCGCGCGGGGCGCGAGGGGCGCGCGTAGGTGCCGAGCCCGAGGCGCGCCGCGGCGGCGAGCGCCGACGTCGCGAGGGTGACGGGGCCGAGCGCGAGGAGGGCAGGCACGCGGCCGTCGCCGTACTCGCGGAAGAGGTGGCGCACGATGTCGTCCGACTCGTAGAGCGCGACCTTCGCGTTCGGGTCGACGAGGTACGGGAACTGGGCCTTCCCGCCTTCCTTCACGACCTTGAGGCGGAAGCGCGTACCGCCCTTCGGGCACGGGAAGACGTCGGCCTCGAGGTCGAGGATGGTGAGCGCCTCGCGCACCTTGCGGCAGTAGGGGCAGCTCTCGAACTCGTAGAGCTGGACCGGCTTCGCTGGCCGCTTGCCAAGCGTTCCGACCGCGATGCCCGTGCCGCCGCGCGCGAGAGTCGCGGCGAGCGAGGTGCCGACGTCGAGCGCGCGCAGCATGGAGCCTCCCTCGGGCGGGGAGGGTAGCGGGCCGACGCGGAGGGAAGGGACTCCTCAGGGACCCACGGGTCGAGTCCGCGCTGCGCCGCGACCGGCGCGGCGCTGGTCCAGGAACCGGCGCACCGCCGGGTCGGACTCGAGCCCGATCGCGCGCTCGTAGGCGGCGTCGGCCAGGGCGGCGTCGCCGACCTGGGCGAGGAGCTCGGCGCGGGCCGCCCAGTAGGGCTGGTACGACGCGAGCCGGGGATCGTCGCCGAGGGCGTCGAGCGCCTCGAGCCCCGCGGCGGCGCCGCGCAGCTGCGCGAGCGCGACCGCGCGGTTGATCGCGACGACCGGCGAGCGCGTCGCCGCATAGAGCGCGTCGTAGAGCGCCGCGATCGCGGCCCAGTCCGAGCGCCCGGCGCGGCGACGCACGACGTGGGCCGACTGCACGGCCGCCTCGAGCTGGTAGCGGCCGGCGCCCGGCAGCGCGCTCGCGCGGCCGAGGAGCGCCTCGGCCTCGTCGATCGCCGCCGCGTCCCAGCGCGCGGGGTCCTGCTCGGCAAGCGGCACGTACTCGCCCGCCGCGTCGCGGCGCGCGTCGCGACGCGCGTGCGCGTAGAGCATCAACGCGAGCAGCGCGAGCGCTTCGGGCTCGTTCGGGAGCAGCGTCGCCACGAGCCGGGCGAGCCAGATCGCCTCCTCGGCGAGATTGCGCCGGCGCGCCTCGGTGCCGGACGGATCGGCCCAGCCTTCGGCGTAGGCGGCGTAGAGCGCCTCGAGCACCGCGTCGAGCCGCTCCGCGAGCTCGGCGCCCTCGGGCACCCGCAGCGGGATCCCGGCCTCCTTGATCTTCCGCTTTGCGCGCACGAGCCGCTGGCCCATCGTCGCCGGCGAGACCAGGAAGGCGGAGCCGATCGCGGCGGCGTCGAAGCCGAGGATCGTCTGGAGGACCAGCGGTGCCCGGATCGCCGGGTCGAGCGCGGGGTGGGCGCACGCGAACATGAGCGCGAGCCGCTCGTCCGGCAGCGCGCGTTCGCCGGCGGCGGCCTCGAGCTCCTCGGAGACGAGGCGCAGGTGGCTCGCGCCCTCGTCCGCGCTGCGACGGCGGCGGGCGGCGTCGATCGCCTTGCGCCGCGCGACGGTGAGGAGCCACGCCTCGGGCGCGTTCGGGACGCCGCTGCGAGGCCAGTCGACGAGGGCCGACGCGAACGCCTCCGCGAGCGCGTCCTCCGCGCCCGCTACGTCGCGCGTGCGGGCCGCGAGGAGCGCGACGAGCTTTCCATAGCTCCGGCGCGCGACCGCCTCGGCGGCCTCCCGCGCTGCGTCCTGGCCAGCCCCGGGGGCCTTCGTCTCGGAGGTCACGCCGCGCCGCGCTCACTGCTTCGCCACGGTCGCGAGGTTCGCGAGGCCGTCCTCGAAGTCGCGGCCGACCAGGGCGTCGAAATCCAGGAAGAGGCCCATCACCTTGGACACGAAGGTGTTGCGCCCGTCCATCGCCCAGGTGACCCGCGTCGCGCCGTCCTCCGGCACGAGGGTGAAGGTCACCGTGTTGTGTGCCTCGAACGGCTCGCTGAAGTCGAGCGCGAGCCGCAGACGCGTGGGCGGTTTCGCCTCGATGATCTCCATGCTGCCCTTGCCGACGTCGCGGTTGCCGGCCCACTGGTACGTTGCGCCGACGCCCCTCTCGGCCCCGCCGTAGCTGCGCTGCATCGCGGGGTCGCGGCGCTCGTACGGCGACCACGGGCCCCAGCGGTGGAAGTCCTCGAGCCACGGGTAGATCGCCTCCGGGGGCGCGTCGATCGCGGCCGAGCGCTCGACCCGGAACGTGTCGGGGCGGGTCGCGACGTACGCGAGCAGTGCGGCGAGCGCGAGTGCGAACGCGAGCCCGAGCCAGCGCAGCATCAGAGCGGCCAGACGGGGCGCACCTCGACGAGGCCGCGGCTGGCGCTCGGACAGCGCGCCGCCCACGAGAGGGCCGTGTCGAGGTCGGGCACGTCGATCACGTGGAAGCCGCCGAGCTGCTCCTTCGCCTCGACGTACGGCCCGTCCACGACGTGGGTCTTGCCGTCGCCGACGCGGACGCTGGTCGTGTTCGAGGCCGCGCGCAGCCGCTCTCCCGCGAGGTAGATGCCCGCCTTCTTCATCGCCTCGACGTAGGCGGCGCAGTGCGGCATCCGCTCCTCCATGTGCTCGACCCGGTCGGCGTCGTCCTCGTAGATCAGCAGCATGAACTTCATGGGTTTCTCCTCTCCCGGTCGCGCCGGGCTGCGGGGGCGCGCTAGCCGCCCGCGAGCGCGCCGAGCACGACGAACGGCTCGCGCCCCTCGGCGACCGCGTCGGGCAGGGGCGCGTCGAGCCCGTCGTGGGAGACGTCGCGCCCGCAGGCGAAGAAGCGCACGTAGGCTCGGCGCTCGCGGGTGGCGTGGTCGCGGATCGTGCCGCGCAGCGTCGGGTGGAGCGCCTCGAGCGCGTCGATCAGCGCGCGCTGGGTCGCCTTCCCGTCGAGGTCGAGGCGCACCTCGCCGGGCAGCTTCGCGAGCGTCCGCAGCGGCGCCGGCAGCACGACCCGGATCACGGGAGCGTCTGGACCTCGACGGAGAGCACCGCCGGGAGATCGCGCACGATCGGCGTCCAGTGGTCGCCGCCGTCCGCCGAGCCGTAGACCTGCCCGCCGGTCGTGCCGAAGTACACGCCGCACGGGTCGAGCCGGTCGACCGCCATCGCGTCCCGCAGCACGTTCACGTAGCAGTCGCGCTGCGGGAGCCCGTTGGTGAGCGCCTCCCACTCGTTCCCGCCGCTGCGGCTGCGGTAGACGCGCAGCTTGCCTTCGGGCGGGAAGTGCTCGGCGTCGCTCTTGATCGGGACGACGTAGATCGTCTCCGGCTCGTGCGCGTGGACGTCGATCGGGAAGCCGAAGTCGCTCGGCAGGTTGCCGCTCACCTCGCGCCAGCTCTCGCCCCCATCGTCGCTGCGCATGACGTCCCAGTGCTTCTGCATGAAGAGGACGTCGGGCCTCGAGGGGTGGAGCGCGATCCGGTGCACGCAGTGGCCGACCTCCGCCCTCGGGTCCGGGATCTGCTCCGAGACGAGGCCGCGGTTCACCGGCCGCCAGGTCTTGCCCGCGTCGTCGCTGCGGAACGCGCCCGCCGAGGAGATCGCGACGTGCAGCCGCGCGGGGTTGCGCGGGTCGAGGAGGATCGTGTGCAGGCACATTCCGCCCGCGCCGGGCTGCCAGGCGGCGCCGGAGCAGGCGCGCAGGCCCGGCAGCTCCTGCCAGCTCTTGCCCCCGTCGCTCGAGCGGAAGAGCGCCGCGTCCTCGACGCCGGCGTACACGGTGTCCGGGTCGGCGAGCGAGGGCTCGAGGTGCCAGACCCGCGCGAACTCCCAGGGGTGGGGCGTGCCGTCGTACCACTGGTGGGTGCCGGGGTCGCCCTCGTAGCGGAACTCGTTGCCGACGGCGTCCCAGCTCTTCCCGCCGTCGTCCGAGCGGAGGATCACCTGCCCGAACCAGCTGCTCGACTGCGACGCGTAGATGCGGTTCGGCTCGCTCGGCGCTCCCTTCAGGTGGTAGATCTCCCAGCCCGCGAAGTGCGGACCGCTCACGTCCCAGCTCGAGCGCCTTCCGTCCGAGCTCAGCACGAAGGCGCCCTTCCTCGTGCCGACCAGCAGCCTGACTCCGCTCATCGAGCCTTCCCTCCTGCGCGCGCCCGCGCGAGGCCGGCGTCCCCGGCCCTTTCCTCCCATGACGCGCGAGCCGGGCCCGTTTCGACACCCGCGCGGTCGCGGCCTCCGCGGTCGCGGGCAGTGCGGGACGCCCGGGGTCCGAGGGCCGCGTCCCTCCCCGGGCGGTGTCGGGGCCGCGACGTCCGATCCTACCGCGCTCCGCCGGAGGTGGGGCGGCGGCTTCCTAGACGAGCTTCGCGACGTCCAGGATCGGCGCGCCGGAGCGGCGGACCCGCGCGAGGAGCAGGGCTCCTTCCATCGCCGCCACGAGGAGCTGCGCCCGCTGCTCCGCCTCGCGCGGGCCGCCGCCGTCGCGGGCGAGGACGCCCGCGATGACCTCGATCCACCCGTCGATCGCGCGCGCGCCGGCGGCGGTGATGGCGGGCGACACGGGCGCCGTCTCGAGCAGCGTCGTCGCGATCGGGCAGCCCGAGCGGAAGCCCGACTCCTCCATCCAGCCGGCCAGCACCTTGCACCACGCCCGCGCGAAGGCGCGCGGGTCGCGGTGCGAGCGAGCGAGGCGCTCGAGCGTCTCGCGCATGGACGCCCCGGCCAGCTCGACCGCGGCCTCGCCGATCGCCTCCTTCCCGTTCGGGAAGTAGTGGTAGAGCGAGCCCTTCGGCGCCCCGCTCTCCGCGAGGATCTGCTGCAACCCGGTCGAGGCGTACCCCTGGCGCCGGAAGAGGCGCATCGCCGTCCGGACCAGGTTCTGCTTGTGGACCGCCGCGCGGGGCACGTGCGGTTATGATGACTGGTCTATATCATCTCCGCCAGGCGCCCGTGAAGGAGAGCCCCATGGCCGGTGGAACGCGGGTCCGGATCGACGACGGCATCGCGCGCATCGAGATCGACGACGGCAAGGTGAACGCGCTGTCGGCCGAGCTTCTCGGGGAGATCGGCGAGGCCCTCGACGCGGCCGAGAAGGCCGACGCCGCGGCGGTCGTGCTGCGCGGGCGGCCGGGCGTCTTCTCGGCGGGCTTCGACCTGCGCACCTTCGAGCGCGGCCTCGAGCCGACGCTGGCGATGCTCCTCGCCGGGGCGCGGCTGGTGGAGCGCCTGCTCGCCTTCCCGCGCCCGGTGCTCGCGGTCTGCACGGGGCACGCCTACCCGGCGGGCGCGTTCCTGCTGCTCGCCTCGGACGTCCGCTTCGGCGTCGCCGGCCCGTTCCGCATCGGGCTCAACGAGAGCGCGATCGGCCTCACCCTGCCGTACTTCGCCGTGGAGCTCACGCGCCATCGCCTGGCGCCGGCCGGCTTCGCGCGCATCCCGAGCGCGGCGCTGTTCGCGCCCGAGGAGGCGGCGCGCCTGGGCTACCTGGACCGCGTGCTCGAGCCGGCTCGGCTCGACGCGGCCGTCGACGAAGAGGCCGCGCGGCTGCGAGCGCTGCACTTGCCGCACTTCGCCGCCACGAAAGCCCGCGTGAACGCGCGCGTACTCGACGCCGTGCGGAGCGCGGCGGACGAGGAGCTCGCCGCCGCGCTCCGCGGGTAGCGGACCGACCGGTCAGCGCAGCGGGTAGGCCGCGGCGCCGTCGAACCCCGCCGCGAACGCCTGCTTGCCGCGGATCGCGACCCCGAACGCGTCGCGCACGGCGTTCCAGACGCGCCGCCCGGTGCGCGCGTCGAACGCGAAGACTCCGCTGTGGACCCCGACCACGATGCGCCGCCCCTTCGCGGCCAGCGCGCGCGACCCGAAGCCCTGTGCGACGTCGATCGTCTCGTCCCAGCGCGGCGCGCCGGTGCGCGCGCGGCGGGCGCGCACGGTGTAGTCGTCGCCTTCCCGCACGAGGCTCACGAGCCCGGCTCCGTTCGCGACGAGCGCGACGACCTGCTGCGAGCCGTCGCGGGGCTCGGCCCGCGCCCAGAGCGGCGTGCCCAACGCGACGTCGTAGGCGAGCAGCAGCTCGTCCCCGTCGCTCTCGGCGTCGACCTGCACGCCGCCGACGAAGAGCCGCGACCCCGACACCGCGGCCGCGAACCCGAACTCGCGCTCGCCCTCCTCGTCGCGGACGTCGTCCCACAGCAGCGCGCCGGTGAGCGGGTCGTGCACGCTCACGAACGTGCCGCCGGTCTCGTCGGCGTCGCTGCCCACGACGGCGACGGCGCCGGGCGCGGCGACGATGGCGCCGAACCGCGGCAGGGCGAGCGCGCCCCCGAGCGTCTCGTCCCACAGCAGTTCGCCGGTCGCGATGTCGTACGCCTCGAGGACGATGCCCCGCGGCGACGAGCGCAGCGTCGCGGCGAACGCGATCCCCTCCGACACCGCGACCTGCGTCTCTTCGGCGTTCGCGATGCGCTTGGCCCAGAGCAACGTCCCGGTCGCCTGGTCGTAGGCGCGCACCACGCCTTCCAGCGCGGGGCCGGTGACCTCGCGCACGCCGCCCGCCACGACGACGCCGTCCCCGAGCGCGAGCGGGCCGAGGGTCGAGTCCGAGGTCGCGCCGCCGGTATTGTCCGTGGCGGTCTCGCCCTCGCCGACCCAGAGCACGGCCCCGCTCACGGCGTCGAGCGCCGCGACGACGCCGCGGTAGATCGCCTGCGCCGGGTCGACCTGCTCGCGTCCCGCGACGTAGACGACCGCGCCCTTGGCCGTCGCGGACTCGAGCTCCACGTCGCGCTGCTCGATCGGCACGTTCCACGTCGGCGCGCGCTGCGCCGAGGCGGCGCTGGCGAGGAGCAGGCCGAGCACCAGCAACGCGCGGGAGCCCGCGGCGATCGCCTCGGCGAAGAAGCGCGCGAGATCGGCCAGCGAGTCGAACAGGACCGCGCGACTCGACACCACGTGCTCGGCGCGCCCGCACACCGCGCCGGCGGCGGGGTCGGCGTCGCTGCGGAGCTGCACGACGAACGAGCGCTCGAACGGGTATTGGCGGGCGACCGCGAGCGGGTCGGCCGTCCGCGCCTTCACGTCGTTGTGTGACGACATCTCGGA
>DATAGA010000254.1:0-9718 GCA_036257215.1 Myxococcota bacterium | reverse complement strand
CGGGTCCTACAACAATTCGGGAACGGGCAGCTCGGGCGGTGGCTCGGGCTACGCCGCCGGTCCGACGGGCGCGCCGGTCGGCCCGCCCGGCCTCGCGGCCGGTCCGTCCGGCCCGTCGCCGGGGAACATCCAGTTCATCGGCGGCGCCGAGATCGACGAGGTGAAGCACCGCGAGATCAAGCAGGAGCCGCTCATCATCAAGGCGCTGCTCGCGCCGGTCGCGGCGGCGGCGTGGCCGTTCAAGAAGGCGTACGAGGCCGCGCAGGGCGATCCGCAGCCCGTCGTCGCGCCCCCCATGCCCCAGGCGGCGCCGCCGGGCCCGCCCGACTACGAGGCGGCCTACGAGGAGCAGCAGCTCCAGGCGCTCGAGCGCCAGCTGGGCGGTCCGGCCGCGGGCGCGGCGCCCGCGCCGAACGCGGCCCCGTACGACCCCCGCGTGGGAGCGGCGCCGGCGCCCTCCGCCGCCGGCGCGCGGCCGTCGTCGATCGCCGACGAGCTCGCCCTGCTCCAGCGTCGCGTACCTCCGCGCGGCGTCGCGCCCGGCGCCGCGGCTGGCGCGGCGGCGACGCCCCCCGGCGTCGCAGACCGCGTGAACGACGCGGACCGCGACGGTCGCCCCGACCAGTGGCAGTACCGCGAGAACGGCGTCCTCGTGCGGGAGCTGTTCGACCAGAACGGCGACGGGCGCGTGGACCGCACCGTGCTCTACGACCCGGCAACGGGCCACAAGCGCAGCGAGGAGGACGACGCGAACCAGGACGGGCGTGTCGACTCCTGGGTCGAGTACCAGGGCGAGCAGGTCGTGCGCCGCCGCCAGGACGCGAGCGGCGACGGCGAGCCCGACGCGTGGACCTTCTACCGCGGCGGCCAGCTGGCGCGGGTCGAGGAGGATCGCAACGGCGACGGCTTCCGCGACCGCGTCGGCTACTACGAGGCCGGCAAGCTGACGCGCGAGACCGAGGATTCGAACGGCGACGGGCGTCCCGACCGGATCACGCTCTACGACGCGCAGGAGCGCGTGCGCCAGCGCAGCGAGGACCGCGACGGCGACGGCCTGGTCGACGCACGCTCCTTCTACGAGAACGGCAAGCTCGTGCGGCGCGAGCTCGTGGACGAGGGGCTCGGCGCCGAGACGCTGGAAGAGGAAGGCCTCGGCACCTCGGGCGACTTCTCCGACGGGGCCGAGGCCGAGGACGCGACGCCGTCGCAGACGTCGGGCGGCCACGCGCCGGCGCCGGGCGCGCCTGCGGGCGACGAGGGCTGATGCCCACTCGCCCCTCGCACGCGCTCGGCTTCCTGCTCGGCTTCTGGCTCGGGCTCACCGTCTTCCTGCCGCTCGCGGCGCCGTCCGCGTTCGGCGCGGACAGGGGTCCCGAGGCGCGTGCGCAGGCGCCGGACCGCGAGCTCGAGGCGATGGAGGCGGCCCTCCACGCCGCGGTGAACGCCTACCGCACGGAGCGCCACCTCGTGCCGCTCGTGCGGCGCGACGAGCTCGACCTCGTCGCGCGCGGCCACAGCGCCGACATGGCGGGTCGGCGTTACCTCTCCCACGTGACACCCGAAGGTGTCGACTGGGTCGGCCGCCTCGGCCGCGCGGGCGTCGACGGCTTCGCGATGGCCGCCGAGAACGTGGGCCTCACCTCGCGGCCGAACCCGAACGACGAGATCCTGCGCAACTGGAAGGGCTCGCCCGCCCACAACGAGAACCTGGTCGGGTCGGCCTTCAACGCGACCGGCCTCGGCGTCGCCCGCGCCGCCGACGGCACGCTGTACTACACGCAGCTGTACCTGAGCTTCCCGCGCGACGCGCGCTAGCGGCCGGCGGACCCGGGGCTTCGCAGAGTCAGTTCGGGAACTGCACCGCCAGCCGCCGGTCGTCCCAGTACACGTCGAGCGGCGCGTCCGCGCGGATGCCCTCGGGCAGGATCACGTAGCCCAGCACGATCTCGCCCGCCTCGAGCTCGCCGAGCCGGCCCTGGAGCACGCCCAGCTGCCGCGGGTTGGCGGGATCCGGCTGGAACGTCAGGTGGGCCTGCACGAACGTGAGGTTCGGGTGGAACGCGTCGGCCTGCTTCGAGCCGGCGCTGAAGAGGACGACCGAGCTCGCGCCGAGGCCGCCGCGGCTCTGCCAGGCCTGCTGCAGCCGCTGCTCGAACGCGAGCGAGCGGGCGAGCGCGAGGCGCATGACGCCGCGCCCGTCGGCCGTCTTGCGTTCGAACGCCGCGGGCGTCTGCTCCTGCGAGAGCTCGACGATCTGGTAGAGGTCGCGCAGCTCCTGGTCCGCGAGGCCGAGATCGAGCGGCCCGACCGGCGCGTGGCGCGCGGCCAGCTGCGGCGGCGGCGCGGACACCGCAGGCGCGCCGCTCGACGCCCCCTCGTCCCAGGCGCCGCCCGCGCCGGGGAGCGACTCCTCGGGGGTCGCGCTGCCGGGCGCCGCGCCGGGGCCGTGCAGCGCGCGGATGTCGCGCACCGAGTCGATCAGGTTGTACGGGTTGTTCGGGTCCTGGACCTCGTTGTAGACGTGCCAGGTGTACGGGTTCGGGAGGTACTGCGGCCGCAGCGGCGGCACCTCGCCGGGCTCGACCTCCTTCGCCGCCTTGCACGGCACCTGCGACTCGTGCTGGACGATGAAGACGCTCCCGTCCGGGCAGATGCCGGTCAGCGCCAGCGCGGCGGACGGGAAGACGAGGCAGAGGGAGGTCGCTCGTCCGACCCCCCACACGGTGCGAAGCAACAGCATGAGAGCACCCGCAACCAGTGGGCTCCCATCGTAGCCCCGAAAGCCGAGTGAAATCAACGAGATTCGTGACGAGGGCGGCGGTGGCGTCGAGCTTTTCGCGGGCGCGCCGTTTCGCCCGCGGCGGCGCCCCGTTCGGGACGAAGCTGCCGCTCGCCGTTCGGCTCGAGGCCGAGCGCGTGGCGCTCGAGCGCGCCGCGCTCGCCTGCAGTGAGCGCGCGCGCCTCGCCCGGCGCGAGGCCGTGGAGGCGCAGCGGGCCGATGCGCACGCGCACGAGCCGCTCGAGCGGGTGGCCCAGAGCCTCGAACGCGCGCCTCAGCTGACGCTTGCGCCCTTCGCGCAGCACGACGCGCAGGCGGGTGCGCTCGCGCGAGCTGCTGGGGACCCCGGCGTGACCGGCGCGCGTCACGCGCGCGGGCGCGGTGGGCCGCTCCCCGCGCGCGAGCGCGAAGCCCGCCGCGAGCCGCGCGAGCGCCGCGTCGCTCGGCGCGCCGCGCGCCTCGACGACGTACTCCTTCTCGCTCCCGAACGAGGGATGCAGCAGCCGCTGCGCGAGCGCGCCGTCGTTCGTGAGGAGCACGAGCCCCTCGGAGTCGAGGTCGAGCCGGCCAACGGGGTAGAGCCGCAGGCGACGCGCGGACGCCGGAAGGAGGTCGAGCACCGTGCGCCGACCGGCGGGATCGGATCGCGTCGTCACGACGCCGCGCGGCTTGTGCAGGACCCAGTAGGCCTTCGCCTCGAGCCGCAGCGGGCGCCCGTCGACGGCGATGCGGTCGCGCACGGGGTCGGCGGAGTCGCCGAGCCGCGCGGGCCGGCCGTTCACCGAGACGCGTCCCGCGCGGATCCATTCCTCCGCGCCGCGGCGCGACGCGAGGCCCGCCTCGGCGAGGAGCTTCTGGAGGCGCGCCCGCACCGCGCGCGGCCGGGGGTTCGCGCCCCTAGTGCAGCTCCGGCGTCGGCTCGGGCTCCTCGGCGTCGGCGGGCACGAGCAGCGGCGCGCCCTCGCCTTCCGGGTCGCCGCCGCGTTCGCCCTCGCCAGCTTCCGCCGCGGCGGCCGCCGCCGCGCGCGCGAGCTCCTCGACGTCGCGCAGCGACGGCAGGTCCTCGAGCGAGGCGAGCCCGAACACCTCGAGGAAGCGGCGCGTGGTGCCGTAGAGCATCGGCCGCCCCGGCACCTCGCGGTGCCCCGCGAGCCGCAGCAGGTGGCGCTCGAGCAGGTTGCGCAGCACCGGTCCGCAGTCGACGCCGCGCACGTGCTCGACCTCCGCGCGCGTCACCGGCTGCCGGTACGCGACCAAGGCGAGCGTCTCGAGCGCGGCGCGCGAGAGCCGCGCGGGCCGCTCGAGCTCGAGGCGCTGCACGAACTCGGCGAGCTCGGGGCGCGTGCGCAGCTGGTAGCCCCCGCCGACCTCGCAGAGCGCGAAGCCGCGCCCGTCGCGGTCGTACTCCGCGCGCAGCTCCGCGAGCAGCTCGCGCGCGCCCGCGGCGTTGAGCCCGGGAACGGCGCGCCCGATCTGCGCCGCGGTCAGGGGCTCGCGCGCCGCGAGGAGCAGCGCCTCGACGATCCGCTTGCGCTCGTCCGCTTCCACTCGGCTCTCCTTGCCTTCTACGTCACGTCCGCGACGCGCTCGCCCCACGCGCCGGAGCCGTTCGGAGCGAGCCGCACCTGGATCGGCCCGGTCGGAACGCCCGCCTCGCCCAGGCTCTGGTAGAGCCGCACCGCGGCGATGCGCGCGAGCTCGAGGATCGCGAGGAACGTCGCCACGAGCCGCGTGCGGCTCGGCGCCGCGCCCGACGCGTCCTCGAAGAGGTCGTCGAACGCGACGACGCTCGCACCCTCGACCCGCGCCATCACGGCCAGCATGCACTCGTGGACGGTGACGGTCTCGGACTCGACCTCGTGCGGGGTGGCCGGCGGCCGCGCCCGGCGCAGCACCTGGCGGAAGGCTTCGACGAGCGCGAACAGGTCCACGTCGAGCTCGCGCTCGGCGTCCGGCGTCTGCGCGGGCTCCTCGCCCGGCGCCGCAAAGACCTCGCGCCCCAGCAGCGGACGGCGCCCGAGATCCTCGGCCGCCTCGCGGAAGCGCTGGTACTCGAGCAGGCGCGCGACGAGCTCGAGCCGCGGGTCGCCCTCCTCCTCCTCGCTCTCCTCGCTCGGCGGCAGCAGCATGCGCGACTTGATCCAGGCCAGCGTCGCGGCCATCAGCAGGTACTCGCCCGCCACGTCGAGGTCGAGCTCGCGCATGAGCGAGAGGTACTCGACGTACTGCTCGGCGATGGCGGCGATGGGGATGTCGTGGACGTCCACCTCGCTCAGGCGGATCAGGTGGAGCAGCAGGTCGAGCGGGCCCTCGAAGACGTCGAGCTTGACGGCGCACGCGCGCGCGCCGTCGCCCGCGAACGCGAGCGACTCGAGGGCTCCCGGGCCGGTCGGATCCGGCGGGACCTGCGAACTCATGCTGGGCTCCGCGGAGGAGGCGGTCGGGGGGAGCCGGGCGGAGTATCGGCGACGGGCCGCGCCGGCGCCAGCCGGCGGGGTGTCGTCACCGCGCGCGCGGCCCGCGCGCGCGCCCCGGACGCGGCGGCGCGCCGGCGAGCTCGCGTGCGAGCGCAAGGGCGTCGTCGCGCGAGCGGACCTCGCGGTCGAGCCACGCCGCGCGCAGACGCGCGAGCGCCGCCCCGACGGCGGGTCCCTCGAGGCCGAGCGCGAGCAGATCGCGTCCGCCGACGGGCGGCGCGCTCGCGCGGTCCTCCCGCGCCCAGCGCTGGACGCGGCGGCGCTCCGGCGCCGGCGCCGCGGCCCAGTGCGCGAGCAACGCGGCGGGGTCGACGGAGGCGAGCGCCGCGTCGCACGCGCCGCGCCCGCGCGCTGCGGCGAGCCGGCGCAGCAGCGCGACGTGCTGCGCCGGAAAGGCGGCGATCGCCTGGGCCGCGCCGCCCTCGACCGCGAGCCGGCGCAGCACGCGCCGCCGCAGCGGCGCGCCGAGCGGAGCGAGCCAGAGCATGAGGCCCGCGAGCGAGACGCGCGCGCCGCCGAGCTCGAACGGCGGCGCGGCGACGGCGCGGCCGAGCCGGCGCAGCGGCGTCGCGGCGGAAGGCGGCAAGGCGAGGCCCGGCTCGAGCGCGGGGAGGACATGCCAGGCGTCGAGCAGGCGCAGCGCGCGCGCCGGATCGAGCCCGAGGCGCGCGTCGTCGAAGAGCTTCTCGAGCTCCGCGCGAAAGCGCTCGCCCGTGACGCCGCCGAAGGCGCCGTCGCGCAGCGCCGCGCGCAGCGCCCCAGCCGAGCTGCGCGCGAGCCGGAAGCCGAGCCGCGGCGCGAGGCGCGCGGCGCGCAGCGCCCGCGTCGGGTCGTCGTGAAAGCTGCGCGGGTGGAGGACGCGCAGGACGCCGGCGTCCAGGTCGGCGAGGGCGCCCGGTGGCCCGACGACCCCCGGACGCGCGCGCCGCGCCGCGCTCGAGAGCGGGAGCGCGAGCGCGTTCACGCTGAAGTCGCGGCGCGCGAGGTCCTCCTCGAGCGTGCCCGCTCGCACGTCGGGCAGCGCGCCGGCGCGGGCATAGCTCTCGGCGCGCGCGCTCGCGAGGTCGACGGCGGCGCCGGCCGCCTCGATCTTCGCGGTGCCGAATCGCTCGTGGCCGACGACGCGCGCGCCCGGGGGCGCCGCGGCGCGCGCGAGCTCGGGCGCGCCGCCCCAGGCGGCGCGCTCGACGAGGAGGTCGACGTCGCGCAGCGGGCGGCCGAGCAGGAAATCGCGCACCGGTCCGCCCACGAGGTGCACGGCCGCGCCGCGCGCCTCGGCCTCGGCGAGCACGCCGTCGACGAGCGAGCGCGCGGCCGCGGGGAGCGCCTCGAGCACCTGCTCGGGCGCGCGGCGGCTCACGGCCGGGGGCGCCCCGCGCCGCGCGGGTGGCGCGCCTCGACGGTCTCCCGCAGCCGCGAGCGCGTCACGTGGGTGTAGATCTGCGTCGTGGCGAGGTCGGCGTGGCCGAGCATCGCCTGCACGGCGCGCAGGTCCGCGCCCCCCTCGAGCAGGTCCGTCGCGAACGCGTGGCGCAGCACGTGGGGCGAGACGCGCTCGCGCGGCAGCCCCGCGCGCAGCGCGAGCCCGCGCAGGCGCGCGAAGAAGTTCTGCCGCGTCATCGGCGCGCCCCGCTCGGAGAGGAACACGGCGTCCGTCGCGGCGCGGGCGCGGCGCAGGAGGCGCGGGCGCCCCGAGCGGAGCCAGGCGTCGAGCGCGTCGAGGGCGGGCTCGCCGACGGGGACGAGCCGCTCGCGCCGTCCCTTGCCGAGGACGCGCAGCAGGCCCGCGCGGCGGTCGAGCGCGGCGAGCGGGAGCGCGACGAGCTCGCCCACGCGCAGCCCCGCGCCGTACGCGAGCTCGAGCATCGCGCGGTCGCGCAGACCGAGCGGCGTGTCCGGCTCGGCGGCGGCCAGCAGCGCCTCGACCTCCGCGGGCAGGAGCCGCTTGGGCAGCGCGCGCGGAAGGCGCGGCGAGAGCACGCCTTCGACGGGGTCGGCGCGCAGGACGCCGGTCGCGATCAGGAAGCGCGCGAAGCGGCGCACGGCGACGAGCGCCCTCGCGCGGCTGCGGGCGCCGACGCCGCGGGACTCGAGCGACTCCAGGTAGCCCACCACGTCGGCGCGGCCGATCCGGCGCGGCTCCCGCACGCCGCTCGCGCGCAGGTAGGCGAGGAACGCGCGCAGGTCCCGCCCGTACGCCTCGAGCGTGCGCGGCGCGAGCCCGCGCTCGAGCGCCCCGTGCTCGAGGAACTCCCGCAGCGCCCGCTCGGCCACCTCAGCCACCGGGTCCCTCGGCCACCGCCAGGAGGTCGCGGCGCAGGCGCTCGAGCAGCGCCGTCTCCGTCACCTTCCGTCGCTTCGCGTCCTTCACGTAGAAGGTGTCGGCGGCCTGGTCGAGGATCGTCGTCGCCTTCGACACGTAGATCTCGAGCCCGTGGTCGGCGATCGCCTTGACGAGCCCGTGCAGGAGCCCGAGCCGGTCGTCGGCCGTCACGTCGATCACGGTGTAGAAGTCCGACTCCTCGTTCGAGACGTCGACCGACGGCGGCTCGCGCGACGTCAGGCGGCGCGGCGGCAGCCGGCGGCGGCCGAGGAACTCCGCGAGCGGCTTCTCGCCGGAGAGCACCTGCTCGAGGATGCGGTGCAGCCCGTCCCAGGCCAGCCGGCGCTCCGCGTCTCCGCCCGGCGGCGTCGTCACGCGGTAGACCTCGAGCGCGAGCCCGCTCTTCGTCGTGTAGACGTTCGAGCCGAGGATGTTGATGCCCGCCGCGGCGAGCGAGCCCGCGACGTCGGCGTAGAGCCCGTGCACGTCGCGCGCGCAGAGGATGAACTCGGAGAAGCCACCGCGCATCTCGCGCACGGCGGTCGTCATCAGCTTCCCGCGCTCGAAGCCCATCACGACGAGGGCGTGGCGGGCGATCTGGCGCGGTGTGTGCGCGGTGAAGTAGCGCTGCGGCATGTCGGCGAAGTACGCCTCGATCTTCTCGTTGCCGACGCCGAGCGCCTGGAGCTCCGCCTGCGCGCCGGCGCGCCGCGCGCGGACGCGCTGCTCGATCTGCTCGAGCGCCCGCTGCGGGTCGTCCTCGCCGGACTCGAGGAACTCGGCAGCCCGCTGGTAGAGCTCGTGGAGCAGCTGCCCCTTCCACTCCGTCCAGCCGGACTTCGACGAGGCGCGGATGTCGGCGAAGGTCACGAGGTAGAGGTTGTGCAGGTTCTCGCGGTCGCCGACGGCGCGCGCGAACTCGACGACGACCTTCGGGTCGGAGAGGTCGCGCCGCTGCGCGACGTGGGACATCAGCAGGTGCTGGCGGACGAGGAAGACGGCGCGCGCGCGCCGCTCGGGGTCGAGGCCGAGCCGCTCGAGGCAGCGCTCGGCGAGCACGGCGCCCTGGTTGGAGTGGTCGCCGCCGAGGCCCTTGCCGATGTCGTGCAGCAGGCAGCCGAGGAAGAGGGCCGGCCGGTCGGGCGCCGCCCGCATCATCTCGGTGAGCTCCGGGTGGCCCGCCTCGTACTTGCCCCGCCACAGGCGGCGCAGCTCCTCGACGAGGAAGATCGAGTGCACGTCGACGGTGTACGTGTGGTACATGACGTGCTGCCAGCGGCAGACGATGTGGTCCCACTCGGGCAGGTAGGCGCCGAGCAGCCCCACCTCGTTCATCTCGACGAGGGTCCGCATCACGCGGAACTCGGAGTCGAGGATCTCGAGGAAGACGCGCGAGGCTTCGGGGTCGCGCTGCAGCGCCTCGTCGCAGAGCGAGAGGTTGTCCGCGACGAGCCGCCGCGCCGTGCGCGAGAGCGAGACGCCCTCGCGCTGCGCGACGCGGAACGCCTGCAACAGCCGGAGCGGCCGCTCGCGCAGGTGGGCGGCGTGCGGGATCTCGAGCCGGTCTCCGACGAGGCGGAAGCCGTCCTCGGTGAGACGGGCGGGCGGCGGCGGCGCGGGCGGGCGGCTGCGGGCCGAGCACTGCTCGAGCACGATCTCGGTCAGCGTGCGGATCGCGCGGGCGTGCCGGTAGTAGTCGCCCATGAACGCCTCGACCGCGAGCGCCGGCCCGTCGTCCGGGTAACCGAGCTTCATGGCGATCCGCTCCTGGTGCTCGAAGTCGAGCTGGTCGGCCTTGCGGCCGACGAGGAGGTGCAGCTCGTTGCGCACGCGCCAGACGAAGTCGAGCGCGCCGCGCAGCGACTCGGTCTCGCCTTCGGAGAGGAGGCCCACGTGGAGGAGGTCGTCGACCGTGCGCACCGGCGGGAACACGGCGCAGGCGACCCAGAGCGCGGCGTGGTAGTCGCGCAGCCCGCCGGCGCCCTCCTTCAGGTTCGGTTGCAGCAGGTAGAGCGACTCGCCGTACTTCTCGTGGCGCGCCGCGAGAGCCGCGCGCTGGAGGTCCACGAACTCGCCCACGTCGGCGAGGATCTCGCGGCGAACGCCCTCGACGAGCTCGTGGAGGAGCGAAGGCTCGCC
>DATAGA010000218.1:0-6433 GCA_036257215.1 Myxococcota bacterium | reverse complement strand
CTCGCTTCGCGCATCCCAGATCCCGCATTCCTGCCCTCGACCCTGTCCTCTCCGCCGGCATGACCCGAGCGCCACGCGCCGGGCGGAGATTCCATCCATGCCCTACTGGTTCCAACCGACGTCCGTCGAGGTCGAGGTCGGCGGCAAGCCCCTCAAGATCGAGACGGGCAAGCTCGCCAAGCAGGCCGGCGGCGCCGTCGTCGTCAGCTACGGCGAGACCGTCGTCCTCGTCACCGCCACCCGCTCGACGCCCCGAGAGGGCATCGACTTCTTCCCGCTCACGGTCGACTACGTCGAGAAGTACTCCGCGGCCGGGAAGATCCCGGGCGGCTTCTTCAAGCGCGAGGCCCGGCTCTCGGACCGCGAGATCCTGGTCTGCCGCTTCATCGACCGCGCCTGCCGCCCGCTCTTCGCCGACGGCTACCGCGACGAGACGCAGATCATCGCGACCGTGCTGGCCGCCGACGGCGAGAACCCGGCGGACCTCCCCGCCTTCGTCGGCGCCTCCGCCGCGCTGAGCCTCTCCGACATCCCGTTCCTCGGCCCGATCGCGGCGGTGCGCCTCGGGAAGGTGGGCGGGGAGGTCGTGGTGAACCCGACCACGGCGCAGCGCGCGGCCAGCGAGCTCGACCTGATCGTCGCCGGGAGCCGCCAGGCGCTCGTCATGGTCGAGGGCGGCGCCAAGCAGCTGCCCGAAGCCGAGATCCTGGCGGCGCTCCAGCGCGCGCACCGCGAGGTGCAGCCGCTGATCGACGCGCAGGAGGAGCTCGCACGCCGGGTCGGCCGGCCGAAGCTCGCCGTCGCCGTGCCGGCGGACGTGAGCGCGCTGCGCCAACAGGTGCGCCAGGCCGCGGAGACTGATCTCCGGGCGGCGCTCGCCGAGACCGTGAAGCACGAGCGCTACGGGAAGATCGCGGCGGTCGAGAAGCGCGTCGTGGAGCGGTTCACGGCGCCCTACGCCCAGGAGAAGGTCGCGTTCGACAGCCTCGAGAGCGTCGAGGCTCGCCGCGACGCGCTCAAGAAGCTCTCGTCGACGGTGAAGAACGAGCTGCACGACCTGCGTTCCGACCTCGTCCGCGAGCGGCTCCTCACCGACGGCGTGCGAATCGACGGGCGCAGCACCACGGACATCCGCCCCATCGCCTGCGAAGTGCGCGCGGTGCCCCGCGCCCACGGCGCGGCGCTCTTCACGCGCGGCGAGACGCAGGCCCTCGTCTACACCACGCTCGGGAGCCCCGGCGAGGCGCAGACGATCGATGCGATGACCGAGCGCAGCTACAAGACTTTCCTGCTGCACTACAACTTCCCGCCGTTCTCGGTCGGCGAGGCGCGCATGCTGCGCGGCCCGTCGCGCCGAGACGTCGGCCACGGTCACCTGGCCGAGCGCGCCATTCAGGCCGTGCTGCCGCCCGAGGAGGGCTTCCCGTACACCGTGCGGGTCGTCTCCGAGGTGCTCGAGTCGAACGGCTCGTCGTCGATGGCGACCGTGTGCGGCGCGACGCTCTCGCTCCTCGACGCGGGCGTCGACCTCGAGGCGCCGGTCGCGGGCATCGCGATGGGCCTGATCGAGGCCGGCGACCGCCGCGCGATCCTCTCGGACATCCTGGGCGACGAGGACCACCTCGGCGACATGGACTTCAAGGTCGCCGGGACGCGCCGCGGCATCACCGCGGTGCAGATGGACATCAAGATCCGGAGCGTCGACTGGCAGGTGATGGAGCGCGCGCTCGAGCAGGCGCGCGTCGGCCGCCTCCACATCCTCGACTGCATGGAGCGCGAGGTGCAGGCGGATCTGCCGGGCCTCAAGCCCCGTCAGGAGCTCTCGGCCTGGGCGCCGCGCTCCGAGCAGATCCGGATCAAGCCCGATCGCATCCGAGACATCATCGGCCCCGGGGGCCGCGTCATCCGCGCCATCCAGGACACGACCGGCGCCAAGATCGACGTCGAGGACGACGGGCAGGTCACGATCTTCGCCCCGAACGCCGAGGCGCTCGAGCGCGCGCGCGCGATGGTGGACGAGCTCACGCAGGAGGCGGAGCTCGACAAGGTCTACGTCGGGAAGGTCAAGCGGATCACCGACTTCGGGGCCTTCGTCGAGATCTTCCCGGGCACCGACGGGCTCATCCACATCAGCCACCTGGCGGAGGGCCGGGTCGAGCGGGTGACCGACGTCGTGTCCGAGGGCGACGAGGTGCTCGCCAAGTGCATCGACATCGATCCCTCCGGCCGCATCCGCCTCTCGCGCAAGGAGGCGCTGGCGGACGCGCTCGCCCAGAAGAGCCAGGGGGCCTAGGGCCGACGGTGGCGGGCGCGGGCGAGCGCGTCGCGGTGCGCATCGCCCGCATGCCCGGTGCCGAGGACCTGCCGCTCCCGCGCTACGCCACGGCGGGAGCGGCGGGGCTGGACCTTCCGGCCGCCGTCGCGGGCGAGCGCGTGCTCGCGCCGGGCGAGCGCGCGCTCGTGCCGACCGGCTTTCGGCTCGCGCTCCCGCCCGGCTACGAGGGCCAGGTGCGCCCTCGCAGCGGGCTCGCGCTGCATCACGGCGTCGTGCTCCCGAACGCTCCGGGTACGATAGACTCGGATTATCGGGGTGAGCTCCAGGTGATCCTGTGGAACACGGGGCCCGACGCCTTCGTGCTGCGCCGCGGCGAGCGCGTCGCCCAGCTCGTCATCGCTCCGGTGTCGCGCGCGGAGCTCGTGCTCGTGCCCGAGCTCGACGAGACGCCGCGCGGCGCCGGCGGCTTCGGCCACACCGGCCACAGCGAGCGCGAGCCGGGCGCGTGAGCCAGGCGACCACCCCCTCGTCCGGCGGGCCGCTCGGCGCGCCCGCGGCCGCGCGCGACCGCGTCGTGCACCCGCGCCCGCCGTCGGCGCACGGGCCGGCGCCGCGCAAGCCCAGCAACCTCGCGCTGCGCCTCGTCACCGCGGCGCTGCTCATCCCGCCCGTCATCTGGGTCATCTACCAGGGCGGCGTCTTCGTGCTCGCGACCGTCGTCGTCGCGACGCTGCTCGCGGTGAACGAGTTCTACCAGCTGATCGAGCAGAAGGGCGCGGAGCCGCTGCGCGGCTACGGGATGGCCGCGGCCGCCGCGCTGCCCGTGCTCATGTACTTCGGCTACGAGAGCCTCGCGACGGTCCTCCTCACCGTCGCGCTCCTCGCGATGATGGTCGTGCAGCTCGCGAAAGCGCGGATCAGCGAGGCGCTCGCGAGCATCTCGGGCACCTTCTTCGGCGTCTTCTACGTGGGCTGGCTGCTCTCCCACGCCGTCGTGCTGCGCCAGTTCACGCAGGTCGTCGCGTCGCGCTGGCCCGACGTAGCCGCCGGGATGCACCCGGAGTTCGGCGGCTTCCTGCTCTTCTACACGATCTCGGCCGTGATCGCGGGCGACGTCGGCGCCTACTTCGCCGGCCGCGCCTACGGCCGCCGCAAGCTCGCGCCCCGCATCAGCCCGGGCAAGACGGTCGAGGGCGCGCTCGGCGCGCTCGCGGCGGGCACCGCGATGGCGATCGCGATCAAGGCGGGCTTCGACTTCGCGAACCCGGAGGTCGCTTCCGCGCTCTCGTGGGGGGCTACGGTGGTGACCGGCTTCGCGCTCGCGATCGTCGGCATGGTCGGCGACCTGATCGAGTCCCTGCTCAAGCGCGACGCCGAGGTCAAGGATACGGGCACGCTGCTCCCGGGGACCGGCGGCATCCTCGACCGCATCGACTCGAACCTGATCGCCATCCCGGTGATGTACTACGCGATGCTCGCGTACGTCTTCCTCACGAAGGCCTGAGGTCGCGCGGAGCCCCCATGATCGAGCGCTACTCGCGGCCCGAGATGCGCGACCTCTGGTCCGACGCCGGGCGCTACCAGCGCTGGCTCGAGGTCGAGCTCGCCGTCTGCGACGTGCTGGCCGAGCGCGGCGCGATCCCCGCGGAGGCCGCACGCGCCGTGCGGGAGCGGGCGCGCTTCGAGCCGTCGCGCATCGCCGAGATCGAGGCCGAGGTCCGGCACGACGTGATCGCGTTCCTGACCAACGTCGCGGAGCACGTCGGGCCCGAGTCTCGCTTCGTCCACTACGGCATGACGTCGAGCGACGTGCTCGACACGGCGCTCGCGCTCCAGATCCGCGACGCGGGGGCGCTGCTCCTGGCCGGCGTCGACCGACTCGCGGCGGCGCTGCTGCGGCGGGCCGAAGAGCATCGCCACACGCCGGCGGTCGGCCGCACCCACGGCGTGCACGCGGAGCCGACGACGTTCGGCCTCAAGCTCCTCGTCTTCCAGCAGGAGATGCTGCGCAACCGCGAGCGGCTCGCGCGCGCCGTGAGCCAGGCGAGCGTCGGCAAGATCTCGGGCGCGGTGGGCAGCTTCGCCCACCTCGAGCCCGCGGTGGAGGAGGCGGTCTGCGCGCGGCTGGGAATCGGCTTCGAGCCCGTCGCCACCCAGGTGGTCCAGCGCGACCGCCACGCCGAGCTCGTCTCGACCCTCGCGCTCGTGGGGTCGAGCTGCGACAAGATCGCCGTGGAGCTGCGCCACCTCGCGCGCACCGAGGTGCGCGAGGTCGAGGAGGAGTTCGGCCGCGGCCAGAAGGGCAGCTCCGCGATGCCCCACAAGCGCAACCCGTGGCGTCTCGAGAACGTCTCGGGGCTCGCGCGGGTGATCCGCGGCCACGCGGTCGCGGCGCTCGAGAACCTGGCGCTCTGGCACGAGCGCGACATCAGCAACTCGAGTGTCGAGCGCGTCGTGCTCCCCGACGCGACGATCGCGCTCGACTTCATGCTGCACCGCCTGGCCGGCCTGGTGGAGACGCTCGTCGTCTACCCGGAGCGGATGCGCGAGAACCTCGACCTCACGCGCGGCCTCGTCTTCAGCGGGACGCTGCTCCTCGAGCTCGCCCGCAAGGGCCTCTCGCGCGAGGACGCCTACGCCCTGGTCCAGGGGCACGCGATGGAGACCTGGGAGCGCGGCGGCGACTTCCGCGAACGAGTGCTCGCCGACCCGGCGATCGCCGAGGTGCTCAGCAAGGAGGAGATCGACCGCGCCTTCGACCTCGGCCACGCGCTGCGCCACGTCGATGCGATCTTCGAGCGCGCGCTCGGAAGGAGGAAGCCGTGAAGGCGCTCGTCTACGTGACGCTCAAGCCCGACGTGCTCGACCCGCAGGGCGAGGCCATCCGCAAGGCCTGCGCGAGCCTCGGCTACGCCGCGGTCGGCTCGGTGCGGCAGGGCAAGCTGTTCGAGATCGAGCTCGACGCAGCGAGCCCCGCGGAGGCGCGGCGCCTGCTCGCGGAGCTCTCGGACAAGCTGCTCTCCAACCCCGTGATCGAGGACCATCGGGTGGCGGCGCTCGACGGCACCGCGGTTTGACCCGGCGGGGGGCGGTGGTTACATTCCCGCCTTCCCCGAACCCCTGATCCGCTCCGAACTTCCTCGCGAGGTACGGCACCGGTGTTCGCGGTGGTTCAGTTCCCCGGGTCGAACGACGACCGAGACCTGGTCTTCGCGCTGAAGGCCGTGCTCGGCGCCGACGCGCGCCTGCTCTGGCACCAGGAGCCGGAGCTGCCGGCGGGCACCGAGGCGGTACTGCTGCCGGGCGGCTTCTCGTACGGCGACTACCTGCGCTGCGGCGCGATGGCGCGCTTCTCGCCGGTGATGGCCGCGGTGCGGCGCTTCGCCGACGCCGGCGGACCGGTGCTCGGGACCTGCAACGGCTTCCAGGTGCTCTGCGAGGCGGGGCTCTTGCCGGGCGTCCTGATGCGCAATCGCGACCTCCACTTCGTGTGCGACTTCGTGCACGTCCGCGTCGAGCAGGCGGCGGCGCCGTTCACCTCGCGCGCGGCGCCGGGTCAGGTGCTGCGGCTCCCGGTGAAGCACGGCGAAGGCGCCTACACGGCGAGCCCCGAGGTGCTGGAGCGGCTCGAGGCCAACGGGCAGGTCGTGCTGCGCTACTGCGACGCGCACGGCCGCCGCGCGCCCGGCGCGAACCCGAACGGCGCGCTCGCCGACATCGCCGGCATTCGCAACGAGGCCGGCAATGTGCTCGGCCTCATGCCCCACCCCGAGCACGCGGTGGAGGCGGCGATCGGTGGCACGGACGGCGCGGTGATCCTCGGCTCGGTGCTCGACGCCGTGCGCGACGCGCGCCGCGCGGCGCCGTCCGCGCCGCGCACCGCGAAGGCGGCGCGGTGAGCGCCCCCGGCGAGCAGCGCGCGAGCGCCCCTGGCGAGCGGCCCGTCGACCTCGCGCTCGCGCGCGAGCACGGCCTCACCGACGCGGAGTGGGAGGAGATCCTCGCCATCCTCGGCCGGCCGCCGAGCTTCTCCGAGCTCGGGGTCTTCTCGGTGATGTGGTCGGAGCACTGCTCCTACAAGTCGAGCAAGCGCCACCTGCGCGCGCTGCCGACGCGCGGCGAGCACGTGCTCCAGGGCCCGGGCGAGAACGCGGGCGC
>DATAGA010000202.1:0-3756 GCA_036257215.1 Myxococcota bacterium | reverse complement strand
GCGCGCCGACTCGCGCCGGGGCGCCGGCAGCCCGAGCGCCGCCAGCACGCGCAGCGTCGGCGAGAAGCGCGCCTGCGCCTCGATCTCGTAGCCCGCGGCCGCGAGTCGCTCGCTCCAGGCGGGAATGCGCGTGTAGCCGTGACGGACGTCGTAGGGCCCGGCGTCGGGGAAGCGGATGCGCGGGCTGGGGCCCGGCGCCAGCTCGAACGTCGCGGCGTCGGCCAGGCGCGAGAGCAGCGCGGCCTGCAGCGTCGAGGTGCGCGCCTCGCAGCGGCCGAACGCGACGCCGGCGAGGACCAGTGCGCCCGCCGCGGCCACGCGCAGACCGAGGCGTCGCGCCCGCTCGGCCGGCGCGACGACCGCGGCGACGCGCGCGTCCGTCAGGCCTCGCTCTCGACTGCGAGCGGCTCGGGCAGGCGCTCGAAGCGCAAGCGGTGGACGCGGCGGCGCAGCACCTCGAGCACGGTCACGCGGTAGGGGTCGACCTCCACGACGTCGCCGCGCCGCGGCAACCGGCCGAGCTGCGCCACCACGTGCCCGCCGATCGTCCCCTCGCCCTGGTCGTCCTCGAGCTCGATCTGCAATCGGTCCAACACCTCGGGCAGCGGCAGCCGGCCGAGCACCTCGTACGTACCGGGGGCCACCTCGACGAACGCATGGGCCTCTTCGTCGAACTCGTCCCCGAGCGGGCCGACGATCTCCTCGAGGGCGTCCTCGCGGAACGCGAGGCCGATCGCCGTCCCGTGCTCGTCGAGCACGACCGCGGTGTGCGAGCGCTTCTCCTGCAGCTCGAGCAGGAAGTCCGAGAGCGCCATCGTGTCCGGCACGAACAACGGCTCGCGCGCGAGCGCGCGCAGGTCGGGCTTGCGGTCGCTGAGCAGCTCTTCGAGCACGTCGCGCGAGTGGACGAAGCCGATCAGCGAGTCGAGCCCGAACTCGCAGAGCGGAAAGCGGCTGTGGCCGCTGCGCCGGATCACCTCCAGCGCCTCCTCGAGCGGGCGCTGGAGCGAGAGGAACTCGACGTCCACCCGGGGCACGACGATGTGACGCACCTGGAGCTCGTTGATGCGGAAGACGTTCTCCGTGAGCTCGCGCTCGCGCTCGGAGATGTGACCCGCCCGCACCGAGAGCGTCATGATCCCGCGCAGCTCCTCCGCCGTGGCCGAGGACTCCGTGCCGGCCTCGGGTGGCAGGCCGAGCAGCCGCAGGATCCCGTTCGACACGCCGTTGATCACGTCGATCAGGGGGCCGAACGTCGCCGTGAAGAAGCGGAGCGGGAGCGCCGCCGCGAGCGCCGTCCCCTCGGCGCGGCGCAGCGCCCACATCTTGGGCGCCTGTTCGCCGAGCGTCATGTGCAGCACCGTGATGACGGTGAACGCGAGCGCGATGGCCGCGACGCCCACCCAGGGCGTGCCCGGCGAGATCGGCAGCCCGAGCGCCGCGGCCGCGGCCAACAGCAGGCGCGACACCGCGGGCTCGCCGAGGGCGCCGAGAGCCAGGCTCGCGACCGTGATGCCGAGCTGGCACGCCGAGAGGTAGCGGTCGATGTGGCGCAGCGCGTGGCGCGCGGCGCGAGCCGCGGGCCGGCCCGCCCGCGCGAGCTCGTCGATCCGGGCGGTGCGCACCTTCACGAGCGCGAACTCGGCCGCGACGAAGAACCCGTTCAGCAACACGAAGAAGAGCGTCGCGCCGAGACGCCAGGCCACGCCGAAGAGGTCGAGCCCGCCGTGGAGGTCCTGCACGCGCGCCCCGGCCGCTACGCGGCTGGCGCGGCGCCGCGTTGCGGCTCGTCGAGGTCGCTCGGCCGGTCGCCCGGGCGGACCCGGCCCTGGCGCCGGTCGTCCTGCCCCTCGGGCCCTGCGTCGCCCACGCCGGGGAGGTACCAAACCGCGGGGCGATCGGCGAACCGCGGCGGGAGCCGCGCATCCGCCGTCGGCGCGAGCGAGCGCCGTCGGCGCGACCTCGCGGCGTCTGCGATCCTCGCCGGACCATGCGCGACGTCGAAGGGCTCGGGCTCTTCTACCTCGGCCGCACCGTCGAAGCAGACGGGACGGCCGGCGCGCCGTACCTGCTCGACGCGCGCGATCTCACGACCCACGCCGTGATCGTCGGCATGACGGGCAGCGGGAAGACGGGCCTCGGGATCGCGCTGCTCGAAGAGGCCGCGCTCGACGGCGTGCCGGCCCTCGCGCTCGATCCGAAGGGCGATCTCGGCAACCTCGCCCTCGCCTTCCCGGCGCTCCGCGCCGAGGACTACGAGCCCTGGATCGACCGCGCGGAGGCGGAGCGCGCCGGGCAGAGCGTCGCGCAGGCGGCGGCCGCCACGGCGGAGCGTTGGCGGCACGGCCTCGAGGAGACCGGCCAGGACGCGGCGCGCGTCGGGCGCTTCCGCGCCGCTGCCGAGGTGGCGATCTTCACGCCGGGGAGCCGCGCAGGCACGCCGCTGTCCGTGCTGCGCTCCTTCGCGGCGCCCCCTGCCGCCCTCCTCGCGGACCCCGACGGCGTGCGCGAGCGCGCGGCCGCCGCGGTCTCCGGCTTGCTCGCGCTGCTCGGCCGCGACGCCGATCCGCTCCGCAGTCGCGAGCACATCCTGCTCTCGCGCATCGTCGCCGACGCGTGGGAGCGCGGCGCCGACCTCGACCTCCCGGGCCTCATCCGCGGGCTCGAGGCGCCGCCGTTCGCGAGGGTCGGCGCGCTCGAGCTCGAGTCGTTCCTGCCCGGCCGAGACCGGTTCGCCCTCGCCGGCGCCCTCAACAACCTGCTCGCTTCGCCCGCCTTCGCTCCGTGGCTCGAGGGCGAGCCGCTCGAGATCGGCCGGCTGCTGCGCGCTGCGGACGGCCGGCCGCGGCTCTCGATCCTCTCGATCGCCCACCTCGGCGACGCCGAGCGGATGTTCTTCGCGACGCTCCTCTTCAACGAGGTCGTCGCGTGGATGCGCTCCCAGCCGGGTACCGGCTCGCTGCGCGCGCTGCTCTACATGGACGAGGTGTTCGGGTACCTGCCCCCGACCGCGCAGCCGCCCTCGAAGGCGCCGCTCCTCACGCTCGTGAAGCAGGCGCGCGCGTACGGGCTCGGCGTCGTGCTGGCGACGCAGAACCCGGTCGACCTCGACTACAAGGCCCTCTCGAACGCGGGCACGTGGTTCCTCGGCCGGCTGCAGACGGAGCGCGACCGCGCGCGGGTCGTCGACGGGCTCGAGAGCGCGAGCGCAGGAGCGGGCGCCGGCCGCGCAGAGCTCGACCGCTCGCTCGCGAACCTTCCGCCCCGGGTGTTCCTCGCGCGAAGCGCGCGCGAGGACGAGCCGGTCCGCTTCCGCACGCGCTTCACGCTCTCCTACCTGCGCGGCCCGCTGACCAGGGACGACATCCGCCGGCTGCGCGCGGAGATCGCGCCGGGGACGGGCGCCAGCGCACCCGCAGGGCCGGTCGCGAGCGCCAGCGCGGCCGATGCGCCGGCGGGCCTCCGCGCGTCGCAACCGCGCGAGCTCGCAGAGCGACCGCTGCTCCCGCCCCGCGTGGAGGAGGTCTTCCTCGGCGCGCCGGGCGCCGCCGAGCACTACGCGCCGGCGCTCTACGCCGAGGCGCGCCTGCACTACGTGGCGGCGCGCGACGGCGTGGACCACTGGCGCGAGCTGCGCGTCGCGGTTCCGTTCGACGGCACTGCGCCGCGCTTCGACGCCGCGCGCGTCCTCGCGCCCGCCGAGGCGCCGAGCGCCGCGCCCTCCGCCGGGGCGCGCTTCGCTCCGCTTCCCGGGGG
>DATAGA010000139.1:0-11678 GCA_036257215.1 Myxococcota bacterium | reverse complement strand
GATCGGGAGCTGGAGCGACCGGTCGCGCTCGCGCTACGGCCGGCGCCGCCCGTTCCTGCTCGCCGCCCTCCCCCTCCTCGCCGTCGGCGTCGTGATGCTCTGGTGGGTGCCGGAGTCGCTCTCGGGCGGCGTGCTCGTCGCGTGGATCGCGCTCGCGCTCTTCGTCTTCTTCGGCGCGTTCGACCTCTACACGCTGCCCCACATGGCGCTCGGCGCCGAGCTCTCGAGCGACTCGCACCAGCGCACGCGGCTCTTCGCCGTGCGCCAGGCCAGCTTCACGGTCGGCCTCCTGCTCGCGTTCGTCGGCATCCAGTTCGCGATGAACGCGGAGCACCCGCGCAGCGCCGCCGCGGTGCTGGCCCTTCCGACCGCGGTCCTGGCCGCGGGTCTCCTGGCCGTGACGCCGCTCGCGCTGCGCGAGCCCGCCGGCGTGGGCCGCCAGGGCGGCCACGGGCTCTGGTCGGCGTTCCGCGACGTCCTCGCGACGAGCGCCGCGCGCCGGCTGCTGGCGGTGCAGTTCATCGAGGCGATCGGGGTCGGAGCGGTCGGAACGATGGCGCCCTACATCGCGGAGTACCTGCTGCGCCAGCCGGAGGTCGTCGGGCTCCTTCCGGCCGCGTACGTGATCTCGGGCGTGGCGGCGATCCCGCTCTGGGTTCGCATCTCGAAGATCTACGGGAAGCGCGAGACCTGGATCGCGGCGATGTGGATCGCAGCGGCCTCCTTCGCCGGGATCTGGACCGTCGGACCCGGCGATCTCGCCCAGCTGCTGGCGTTCCTCGTCGTGGCGGGCGCCGCGATGGGCTGCGGCGGCGTGCTCGGCAACGCGATCCTCGCGGACGTGATCGACGTCGACGAGCGCCGCACCGGCGAGCGCAAGGAGGGCGTCTACTCGGCCGCGATGCTGCTCGCGCTCAAGGTCGGCACCGCGCTCGCCCTCGCCGCGAGCGGCCCGATCATGACGGCGACCGGCTTCGCCCCGAACGTCGAGCAGACCGAGTCGAGCCTGCTGGGGCTGCGCATCCTCTTCGCCGGCCTTCCGTGCGCCGGCTTCGCGATCGGCGCCTGGCTCTTCCGCGGCTTCTCGCTCGAGGAGGCCCGAGCGCCGGCCCCCGCCCCCGTCGCGGCCCGCGCCCCCTCCGCCCCGTGAACGCGCGCGTCCGGCCTATTCGCCGACGATCTTGACCAGGACGCGTTTCGCGCGGCGGCCGTCGAACTCGCCGTAGAAGATCTGCTCCCAGCGGCCGAAGTCGAGCTTTCCGTCGGTGATCGCCACGACGACCTCGCGTCCCATCACCTGCCGCTTGTGGTGGGCGTCGCCGTTGTCCTCGCCGGTGCGGTTGTGGTGGTAGGTCTCCGGGCTCGGGTCGTAGGGCGCGAGCCGCTCGAGCCAGCGCGCGTAGTCGGCGTGGAGCCCCGGCTCGTCGTCGTTGATGAAGACGCTCGAGGTGATGTGCATCGAGTTCACGAGGCAGAGGCCCTCGCGCACGCCGCTCTCGGCGAGCGCGTCGGCGACCTGGTCCGTGATGTTCACGAACGCCATGCGCGCCGGGACCCGCAGCTCGATGCTCTTGCGGTAGCTCTTCATCGCCTCCTCCGGACGCGGCGTGCCCGCCGGCCAGGATACAGTGCGCGCGCGCGCCCACCCGGGTTACGAGCGCGGTTGCCTTCCGCGGGTGTAGAGTCGCGCTCCACGCGATGGCCGAACCCCACCCGCTGCTCGAACTCCAGCGGCTCGACTCGGAGGCCGACGGGTTGCGGGCCCGCCGCGCGGTGCTACCCGAGCGAGCCGCGTTCGCGGCGCGCGACGTCGAGCTCGCGGCGCTCGTGGCCGCGCGTACAGACGCTGCGGCGCGCGCGGAGGCTCTTGCGCGCGAGGAGCGGGCCGCCGAGCACCGCGTCGCAGACCTGCGCGCCCGCGCGCGGGACGTCGAGGCGCGGCTGTACTCCGGAGAGGTCAGGGCGCTGAAGGAGCTGGAGGCGCTCCAGGCGGAGCTGCACGAGTGGCAGCGCAAGCAGGTCGAGGCGGAAGCGGTGGAGCTGGCGTGGATGGAGCAGCAGGAGACGGTCGGCGAAGAGGTTGCGCGCCTCGACGCGCGGCGGGACGCGCTGGCGGCGGAGCGGGCCGCCTTCGCGAGCGCGCTCGCCGCACGCGAGGGCGAAATCGACGGCGCGCTCGACCGGATCGCGGCCGCACGCGCAGGATTCGCCTCCGTGCTGGAGCCGGCGCTCGTGCAGCGTTACGAGCGCCTGCGCGCGGCGCCTCCCAACCGGGGCGTGGCCGCGGCGCGCGTCGGCGACGGCTTCTGCCTCGGCTGCCGCGCGACGCTGCCCACCGCCTTCGCGCAGAGCCTCGAGAGCCAGCCGACCGGCGCGGTGGTGGCCTGCCCCCGCTGCGGCCGGCTGCTGGTTTTGGGGCCCTAGGAGGTGGCGACGCTGCTCGCCGCGTGCGCGGGGTTCCTCTTCGCCGTGCTCTGGTTCGACCTCATGTTCGACGTCCAGGTGCAGCGACACCGTGGCGCGTCGGTGCTCCCGGAGGCCACGCTCGCGTCGATCGCGGCGTACTACCGCCGCGTCACCACCGACGCGCATCCTATGGGACGGCTGGTGGGCGCCGTGATGCTCGTGGCGGTCGCCGTGGCGCTCGAGCGTCTCGTGCGCGGGCCGGCGCCGATCGCGCTGCGGCTCGGCACGGTCGCGCTGGTGGCCGCGCCGACGCTGCTCGCCGCCGGGCGCGTCGTTCCCAACGCGGTGCGGCTCGCGCGGCGGGCCGATCCCGCGCCGGTCCAGAGCGCCCTCGCGCGCGCGATCTGCCGCGACCACCTCGTCTGCCTCGGGTGCATCGCGGCGCTGCTCGCGCTCGTCCTCGTCGCCGGCTGAACGGGCGAGCCGGGGGCCGCAGGACCCGCTCTCCCGCCGCGCGCCGCCCCGCGGCGGACGGCGCCCCGGATTCGCGGAACCCGACACCCCCGCGCGGTGTATGGTGATGTGGAGTGGGGGTGAGTGCGGCCCCGGCGCGCGCGGGGCCCGGAGGACAGCCCCGTGTCGACACCTCCCGCGGCTTCTCCCCTTCCCCGCCGCAGCCGCTTCGACGAAGACGCCGAGACCGTGCCCTGGGTCGCGAACGGCCTCGTCGCCGGCCTGCTCGGCGCGTCGGTCGTGGCGCTCTTCTTCCTCGCGGTCGACGCGCTGGCCGGCCGCCCGCTCTGGACGCCCTCGGTCCTGGCCGCCGCGCTCTTCCGCGGCGAGCCCCCGCGCGCCGCGGCGTCGCCCGACCCGCTCATGGTCCTCGCGTTCACGGGCGTACACGTCACCGTGTTCGTGGCGCTCGCCCTGCCGGCCGCGTTCTGGGCGCTCGCGCACCTGCCCACGTCCGAGGGGCGCGGACGCGCGGTGCTGCTCGCCGTCGGCCTCTTCGCCGCGTTCGAGCTGTTCTTCTTCGCGATGGCGTGGCTCTTCTCGCCGGGTCTCGTCGACGCGCTGCGCGCGAGCCGGATCACCGCGGCCAACGCGCTGGCCGCCGCGGCGGTCGCGGCGTTCATCTTCGCGCGGGCGCGCAGCGAGCCGAGCGCCGCCGACCGGCCCGCGGGCGCGCCCACCGAGCGCTAGGAGGAAGCGCGCTCGGGTCCCTCGGGCGTGAAGCGGTAGCCGCGCCCGTGGACCGTCCGCAGGAACCTCGGCGACGCCGGGTCGGGCTCGATCTTCCGGCGCAGCTTCGCCACGTGCACGTCGACGGTGCGCGTCAGCGGGAGGCTCTCGTAGCCCCACACGAGCTGGAGGAGCTGCTCGCGCGTCACCACTTCTCCGCGGCGCGCGTCGAGGCAGGCGAGCAGCGCGAACTCCCTCGGCGACAGGTCGAGCGGCTCGCCGGCGCGCGTCGCCTCGAGCCGCCGGAAGTCGACGACGACGTCGCCGAAGCGCAGCGCCTCGGGCTCCTCGCGCCGGCGCGCGCGCCGCACCAGCGCCTCGACGCGCGCGACCAGCTCGACGAAGCTGAACGGCTTCGTCACGTAGTCGTCGGCACCGAGCCGCAGCCCCTCGACCTTGTCGCCCTCCTGGCTGCGCGCCGTGAGCAGCAGGATCGGGACCTGGCTGCGCGCCGCACGCAGCTCGCGCAGGACGTCCAGCCCCGAGAGCCTGGGCAGCATCACGTCGAGCAGCACGAGGTCGACCTCGGCCTGTCGCGCGAGCCGCAGCCCCTCGGCGCCGTCCTCCGCGACGAGCACCGAGTGGCCCTCGAACTGGAAGCCGTCGCGCAGCGCCAGCGCCATGGCCGGGTCGTCCTCGACGACGAGGATCCGCAGCCGCGCGCGCGGCTCAGGCTGCGCCATGGATCGGCCAGCGCACGGTGAACGTGCTGCCCTCGCCGGGACGGCTGCGCACGCTCACCGAGCCGCCGTGCGCTTCGACCACGTGCCGCACGATCGCGAGCCCGAGGCCGCTGCCCTTCGCGTCGTGCACGAGCCCGCTCCCGATGCGGTAGAACCGCTCGAAGATCCGCTCCTGCTCCGCCGGGTCGATGCCGGGTCCGCGGTCGCTCACCGAGATCGCCACGCAGCCGGCCTCGCGCGCGAGCTCGATCTCGACCTCGCGCGGCGCGCCCGAGTACTTGAGCGCGTTGTCGAGCAGGTTCGTGAGCACCTGTCCCACGGCGGCGCGGTCCGCCCAGATCGGCGGCAGCGGCTCGTCCGGCGCGCGCAGCGACGCGCGGAAGCCGCCCTGGCGCAGGCGCACGTCGAGCGCCTGCAACGTCTCGGCCGCGGCGCGGGCGAGGTCGACGTCCTCGAACCGGAAGCTGCGGCGGCCCGAGTCGATGCGCGAGAAGTCGAGCAGGTTGTTCACGAGCTGCGTGAGCCGTCCGCTCTCCGCCTCGATGTACTCGCCGTACTCTCGCACCTTCTCCGGGTCCGTCACGCGGCCGAGGCGCAGGAACTCGCCGAACACGCGGATCGAGGCGAGCGGCGTGCGCAGCTCGTGGGAGACGTTGGACACGAACTCCGTCTTCATCTGCGAGAGCTGCGTCGCGCGCGCGGCGCTGCGCAGCGCGAGGCCGAGCGCCGCCAGCAGCATGGCCGTCATGAGCAGCGAGAGGCCGAGGTTGATGCGCAGGCTCCGGCGCGCCCACGCCTCGGCCGACATCAGGCGGCCGCGCACGGCGAGCGCCCAGTCGGAGAAGACGAACCGGAACGGCAGCTCGACCTCGTCGCCCGCCTCGGCCGCGGCGCCGCGCCCGGCGTCGTCGAGCCCGGTCCGCACCTCCGTCTCCACCCCGGCGCGCAGCGGCTCGGGCAGGCGCGCCCGCTCCGCGTCGATCGCGGCTGGGAGGTAGCGCTCGCGCACGAACGCCTCGTCGATCACGAGCCCTGCGACCCCGATCGGGCGCCCGTCGGCGTCGAGGATGGGCCGCGCGATCACGCGGTGCGCGGGCAGCTGCTCGCTCACCACCGAGCTGGCCGCCTCGAGCCGGCCGCCTTCCTCGGCGACGAGCTGCCAGGGAGCGGCCGCGACCCGCGCGGCGCGTGCCTCGGGCGCTGCCTCCGGCAGCGCGAGCGCGCGCCCGTCCGCCGCGAAGAAGCGCAGCGGCGCGGGGCCACCCGCGTCGAACGCTAGGGCGAAGAAGAGCCGCACGCCGTCGCCGTCCTGCGCCGCGAAGTGCGCCGCGAGCGGCTCGGGCGACGGGTCGCGCAGGCTCTGCGCCGGCACGGCGAGCGCCGCGCGCGCCTTCGCGCGGTAGAAGTCCTCGAGGCCGCGCAGCACCGCCTTGGTGTAGGCGCGCAGCGCGGTGCGCTGCGTTGCGGTCGCCGTCTCCTGCAGCTGGACGAGCGCGTGGAGCTGGAGGCCGAGCAGGATCGCGAGCGGCACGGCGACCGCAGCGGCCGCCAACCAGCGGCGCCGTCCCGCGCCCGATGTGGCGTCCGGCATCGCGGTTCGAGGATACCCGCCGCGCGCGTTCCGGGCGGCGTGCAGCGGCCGACGGCAGCGGGATTTACGACTTCTTTACGACTCGCGCATGGCGCGACGCCGTTCCGCTCGTAGACTCGCGTCGGAGCCGCCGTGACCCGAACCATCGCCCTCGTCGCGAGCCTCGGCCTGGCGGCCTGTGCGGTCGGGCCCGATTACACGCGCTCGGATCGGGCGCTGCCGGCGGCCTGGAGCGAGGCGCCGGCGGCGGCGCAGGTCGACCCGGCGCTCGCGCTCGCCGACTGGTGGGAGCGCTTCGAGGATCCGCTGCTGACCTCGCTCGTCGAGCGCGCCGCCCGCGCGAACCTCGACGTGCGCGTCGCGAGCGCGCGCGTGCGCGAGGCCGACGCGCTCGAGGGGGTCGCGGGCTCGGAGCAATGGCCCGCGCTCGACCTCCGCGCCGACGCCTACGGCGGGACCGGGCGCGAGAACAGCACGGCGCTCGGGGTGCTGGCGCTGTTCTACGAGATCGACGTGTTCGGCCGCGTCCGGCGCAACGTGGAGGCCGCGCGCGCCGATCAGGAGGCCGCCTGGGCGGACCGGCGCGCGGTGCTGCTCGCGGTCGTCGCGGACGTCGCCACCACGTACGTCCAGCTGCGCGGCCTCCAGCACGGGCTGGCGACGGTGCAGCGCAACCTCGCCTCCCAGCGCGAGACGTTGGATCTGACCGACGCGCAGCGCCGCGTGGGCCTCGCGAGCGACCTCGAGGTCGAGCGCGCGACCGCCCTCTCCGCCAACACGGCCTCGGTGCTGCCGCCGCTCGAGGCCGAGCTGGCCGCGGCGAAGCACCGGCTCGCGCTCCTGCTCGGCGAGCCACCGGCCGCGCTGCACGCCGAGCTCGCGGGCGAGGCGCCGATCCCGGCACCCCCGGCGGAGGTCGTGGTCGGCGTCCCGGCCGAGCTGCTGCGGCGCCGGCCGGACGTCGCGCGCGCCGAGCGCGAGCTGGCCGCCGCGACGGCCCGGATCGGCGCGGCGAAGGCGGAGCTCTACCCCCGCCTCACCCTGGTCGGCTCGATCGGGCTGCGCAGCGAGGACGTCGCGCAGCTCGTCGGGGGGAACACGCTCGGCGCGCTCGGGCCGAGCGTCGAGTGGCCGATCTTCGCCGGCGGGCGGATCCTCGCCAACGTCGCGGCGCAGGACGCGCGCGCCGAGCAGGCGGCGCTGCGCTACGAGGAGACGGTGCTCGCGGCGCTCGAGCAGGTGGAGAGCGCGCTCGCGCGCCACGCGCGCGAGCAGGTGCGCCGGCGCGACCTGCGCCGCGCGGTGGACGCGCAGCGCGAGGCCGTGGAGCTCGCGCAGCGGCTCTACTTCAACGGCCTCGGACCCTTCCTCGAGGTCCTCGACGCGGAGCGCTCGCTGTTCGCCTCGGAGGCTCTCCTCTCCGAGAGCGAGACGGCCGTGGGCACCACCGCGGTCGCGCTCTACGCGGCGCTCGGCGGAGGCTGGGAGCGCGCGGAGGCGCTGGCGCTCCCGTGACCGGCAAGCGGCTGCGCATCGCCGCGGCGCTCGCGGCCGAGCGGCGGCTACGCATCACCGCGGCGCTGGTTGCCGCGCTCGCCCTCGCGTGGATCCTCCGCACGGCGCTCGCAGGCGGCGCCGCGGACGGTGGGCGCCCCGCGCCGGGCGCGGAGCCGCCGCCGCTGCGCGCGGAGCTCTACGTCGTGGCGCCGAGCCGGGTGCGCGACGTCGTGCGGACCGTGGGAAGCCTCGCCGCAAACGAGTCGGTGGACGTCGTGCCCGAGCTCTCGCGCCGGCTCGTCGCCGCGCCGGTCGCCGAGGGCACGTCGGTCGAGAAGGGCGCGCTCCTCTTCAAGCTGGACGACGCGGACCTGCGCGCCCAGCTGGCCGAGCTGGAGGCGCGCCGCCGCCTCGCCGCGCGGACGGAGGGGCGCCAGCGCAAGCTGCTCGAGTACGACCGCAAGGCGCTGAGCCAGCAGGCGTACGACCAGGCGGTGTCCGAGCTCGAGGCCGTCGAGGCGGAGATTGCGGCGCTGCGCGTCACTCTCGCGAAGACGGAGATCCGCGCGCCCTTTCCGGCCCGCGTGGGCCTGCGCCGCGCGAGCGAAGGGGCCTGGGTGACGCCCGAGACGAAGCTCACGACGCTCCAGGACACGAGCCGCATCAAGGTCGACTTCACGCTGCCCGAGCGCCACGCCGGCGCGGTCTCGGTGGGGCAGCCGTTCCGCTTCCGCATCGCGGGCCGCGGGGACTCGCTCGAGGGTCGCGTGCTCGCGATCGAGCCCGCGATCGACGCCGGCACGCGCAGCCTTCTCGTCCGCGGCGTGTACGAGAACCCGGACGGCGCCCTCATGCCAGGGGCCTTCGCCACGGTCGAGCTGCCGGTCGAGCAAGCGGACGCCGGGATCCTCGTCCCCGCCGAGGCGATCGTGCCCTCGGTCTCCGGGCACGCCGTCTACGTCCTGCGCGACGGGCGCGCCGAGCTGCAGCCGGTCGAGATCGGCCTGCGCACGCCCGACTCGGTCCAGGTCCTCCAAGGCCTCGCCGTCGGGGACACCGTCGTGACCAGCAACCTGCTGCGGCTGCGACCCGGCGCGCGCGTGGAGCGCGCCGAGGGCGCGGAGGGCGTCGCGCAGGACGCGAAGGGCGCGGGATGAACCTGTCCGAGATCAGCATTCGCCGTCCGGTGCTCGCCACCGTCATCTCGCTCGTCCTCGTCCTCTTCGGGGCGATCTCCTTCGCCATCCTCGGTGTGCGCGAGTACCCCGCGGTCGACCCGCCCATCGTCAGCGTCACGGCGAACTACGCCGGCGCCAACCCCAGCGTGATCGCCTCGCAGATCACCGAGCCCCTCGAGCAGCAGATCAACGGGATCGACGGCATCCGCGTGCTGTCCTCCACGTCGAGCCAGGAGCGCAGCCAGATCCGGGTCGAGTTCGAGGTGGGCGCCGACCTCGAGGCCGCCGCCAACGACGTGCGCGACCGGGTCTCCCGCGCGGTGCGCAACCTGCCCGCGGATGCCGATCCCCCGATCGTCGAAAAGGCCGACGCCGAGAGCGAGCCCATCCTCTTCCTGAGCGTCTCGAGCCCGAGCCGCAGCATCCTCGACGTGAACGACTTCGCCGACCGCGTGGTGCGCGAGCGCATCCAGACCATCCCGGGGGTGAGCAACGTCCGGATCTTCGGCGAGAAGCGCTACGCGATGCGCCTCTGGCTCGATCCGCTCCGACTCGCGGCCCACGGCCTCACGCCCCTCGACGTGCAGGAGGCGCTCGAGCAGCAGAACGTCGACCTCCCGAGCGGCCGGCTCGAGGGCGACGCGGTCGAGCTCACGCTGCGCACGGCCGGCCGCCTCGAGAATCCCGAAGACTTCGACGCGATGATCCTGAAGGACGAGGACGGCCGGCAGGTGCTCCTGCGCGACGTCGGCTGGGCCGAGCTCGGCGCCGAGGACCTGCGCACCGGCATCAAGATCGACCTCGTTCCCGTCGTGGGCCTCGCGGTGATCCCGCAACCGAACACGAACGCCATCGCGATCGCCGACGAGTTCTACCGGCGTCTGGAGGAGATCCGGCGCGCCGCGCCGCCCGACGTCTCGATCGACGTCGGCTACGACTTCACGCGCTTCGTGCGCCGCTCCGTGAGCGAGGTCGAGGAGACGGTGCTGATCGCGTTCGCCCTCGTCACCGCGATCATCTTCCTCTTCCTGCGCAGCTGGCGCTCCACGCTGATCCCCGTGCTCGCGATCCCCGTCAGCATCGTCGCGACGTTCTTCGTCATGTACCTCGCGGGCTTCACGATCAACGTGCTGACGTTGGTCGGGATCGTGCTGGCCATCGGGCTCGTCGTGGACGACGCCATCGTCGTCCTCGAGAACGTCTTCGCCAAGGTCGAGCGCGGCCGCACCCCGCTCGCGGCCGCGCTCGAGGGTTCGCGCGAGGTCTACTTCGCCGTGCTCTCGACCACCGTCACGCTGGCGGCCGTGTTCGTCCCGCTGCTCTTCCTCGAGGGGCTGACGGGGCGGCTCTTCCGCGAGTTCGGCGTGGTCGTCGTCGGGGCGGTGCTCGTCTCCGCGCTGGTCGCGCTCACGCTCTCGCCGATGATGTGCCGGTTCCTGCTGACGCCGCAGACGGAGCGCAGCCGGTTCTACCTCGCGACGCAGGGGTTCTTCGACCGGCTCGAGAGCGGCTACCGCTCCGGTCTCTGCGCCTTCCTGGACCGCCGCTGGCTCGCGGCTCCGATCCTCGCGGGCTCGCTCGGCGTGATCGCGCTGTGCTGGTCCACCATCCCGAGCGAGCTGGCGCCGCTCGAGGACCGCTCCAGCATCCGCGTCAACGTGCGCGCGCCCGAAGGCGCGTCGTTCGAGTACACCGATCACCAGATGGATCGCATCGCGGTGTACCTGCGCGACTCGGTACCCGAGGTCTCGAGCGCGTTCTCGATCGCCGCGCCCGGCTCGGCCGGGGGCGCGGTGAACACGGGGCTGTTCAGCATCTACCTGAAGGAGCCCGAGACGCGCGAGCGCACGCAGGAGGAGGTCTTCCAGCAGGTCGCGCGGGACCTCGAGCGCTTCACGACGGTGCGCGCCTTCCCCGCGCAGCCGCCCACCGTCGGCGACCGGCGCGCCGGGCTGCCCGTCCAGTACGTGCTCCAGGCGCCCTCGTTCGACGCGCTGCTCGAGGTGCTGCCCCGTTTCCTCGACGCGGCGTCCGCGAGCCCGCTGCTGCGCTTCGTCGACTTCGACCTCAAGGTGAACCGGCCTGAGGGCGCGGTGCAGATCGACCGCCGCCGGGCGGCGGAGCTCGGCGTCTCCGTCCAGGACGTCTCGCGCACGCTGCAGCTCGCGTACGGCGGCCAGCGCTTCGGCTACTTCGTGCGCGACGACCGCCAGTACGAGGTGATCGGCCAGGTGGAGCGCGGCGACCGCAACGAGCCCGCCGACCTCGCGGGCCTGTTCGTGCGGGGCCGCGACGGCGCCATGCTCTCGCTCGACAACGTCGTGCGCGTCGACGAGACCGTCGGACCGGCCGCCATCTACCACTTCAACCGCTTCACGTCCGCGACGCTCTCCGCAGGGCTCGCCGAGGGCCGCACCGTGGGCGAGGCGATCCGCGCGCTCGACCGGATCGCGGCCGAGACGCTCCCGCCGGAGATCCGCACCAGCCTCGCCGGCCAGTCGCGCGACTTCGCCGACGCCGGCGCGAGCCTCCTGTTCGCGTTCGGCCTGGCGGTGGCGCTCATCTACCTCATGCTCGCGGCGCAGTTCGAGAGCTTCCGCGACCCGCTCGTCATCCTCGTCACGGTGCCGCTCTCGATCGCCGGCGCGCTGGCGACGCTCTGGCTCTTCGGCCAGACGCTGAACGTGTTCAGCCAGATCGGCCTCATCATGCTGATCGGGCTCGTGACGAAGAACGGCATCCTGATCGTCGAGTTCGCCAACCAGCGCAAGCGCGCAGGTCTCTCGCGCGCGACAGCCGTGCGCGAGGCCGCGGCCGCGCGGCTGCGACCGATTCTCATGACGAGCGCCGCGACGCTGTTCGGCGTCCTCCCGATCGCGCTCTCGCTCGGCGGCGCGGCGGGGAGCCGCCAGTCGATGGGCATCGCCGTGGTCGGAGGGCTCCTGTTTTCGACGGGGCTCACGCTCTACGTGGTGCCGGCGGTCTACGAGCTCGTCTCCCGCGAGGCGCTGCCGGAGGCCGAGCCCGCTGCCGCTCACGCCGCGGAGCCGCCGCCGCTCGGCGCGTCGTAGCGCACACGGG
>DATAGA010000098.1:0-2958 GCA_036257215.1 Myxococcota bacterium | reverse complement strand
GCCCCGGGCGTCCACGCATGCCGGGTGAGCTGGCGCTCACCGGAGACGACTTCGGGGCGAGCCGCGCGGTGAACGAGGCGATCGAGGCCGCCCACTGCGACGGCGTCCTGACGGCGGCGAGCGCGATGGCGACCGCGCCCGCGTTCGACGACGCGGTCGCGCGCGCTCGCGCGCTGCCGGCGCTCGTGACGGGCCTGCACCTCGTGCTCTGCGACGGGCGCGCCGCCAGCAAGCCGCACGAGGTGCCCAGCCTCGTCGACAGCGACGGTCGCTTCCCGGCGAGCCCGGCCCGCGCGGGGCTGCGCTACTGGCGCCGCCGCAGCGCGCTGCGCGCCCAGCTCGAGCGCGAGCTCCGCGCGCAGCTGGAGCGCGCGCTCGGGGCGGGGCTGCGGCTCGATCACGTCGACGGTCACCACCACCTGCACATGCACCCCGTCGTGTTCGACGTCCTGCTGCCGCTGCTCGTCGAGTACCGGGTGCCGCGTCTGCGCGTCGTCCGCGAGGACGGCCTCGGCCGGTCCGGGCGGCTGCGTCCCGCCGGCGAGATCGTCCCGGCCGTATTCGGCGCGCTCGCGCGCCGCGCGCGCCCACGGCTCGCGGCGTGCGGCGTCGCGAGCGACGCGCGCGTGTACGGCCTGCGCGCGACCGGAGCGCTCGACGAGGCGGAGCTGCTGCGTCTCGTGCGCGGGCTCTCCGCGCCGAGCGTCGAGATCTACCTCCACCCGAGCCGCGCGGACGCCGCCGGCCGCGCGCAGGAGGCGGCGCTGCGCTCCGCGGCGGTGCGCGACGCGCTCGCCCGGGGCGGCTACACGCTGCGGCGTCGGGCGGAGGCGCCGTGAGCGTCCTCGCGGCTGCCCTCTCGCTGTGGGCGAGCGTCGCGTTCGCGTATCGCGCGCTCGCGCTGCGCGCCGTCGCGGCGCTCTGCGCGCCGCCCGACGACGACGAGGCGGCCGGGTCGCACGCGGACGCCGTCGGCGCCGCGCGCGGCGCGTCCGGGCTCGCGGCCGGCGCCGTCGTCGCGCTGCGGCCGCTCCGCGGCGCGGGCGCGGGCACCGAGGCGTGCCTCGAGAGCCTGCTCGACGCGGCGGAGCGCGCCGGGGCGCAGGTGTGGCTCGGCGTCGAGGACGCCGCAGATCCCGCCGCGCCGCTCGCGCGCGCCGCGCTCGCGCGTCGCCCCGGGCTGCGCGCCGAGCTGCGCGTCGGGCGCGGGCCGGACGGCGCGAACCGGAAGGTCGCCAACCTGCTCCAGGCGGCCGCCGGGCGGAAGGCAGACCTCTGGCTCCTCACCGACGGCGACGTGCGCGTGCCGCCGGGCTACGCAATGCGGATGGCGGCCGCGTGCGAGGCGCCCGGCGTCGGCTTCGCGACGAGCCCGTACCGCAGCGTGCCCGCGCGCAGCGTCGCGAGCCGGCTCGACGCGCTCCTCACGAACACCCACTTCCTTCCGAGCGTGTGCTTCGCGGCGCGCCTCGAGGGCGTGCACTTCGGCCTCGGCGCCAGCATCGCGGTGCGCGGCGACGCGCTCGAGCGCGCGGGCGGCTTCGAGGCGCTCCTCCCGCTCGCCGCGGACGACTACGGGCTCGCGCAGCACGTCGAAGCGGCCGGCTACGCGCTCGCCTTCGCCCCCGTCGTGGTCGAGCACGTGCTCGAGGACGAAGGCTGGGGCGCCGCGCTCGGGCGACAGCTGCGCTGGGCGCGCGCGACGCGCAGCGCGCGGCCCCTCGGCTACGCGGGGCAGCTCTCGGTCCACGGCGCGCCGCCCGTGCTCGGCCTCGCCGCGCTCTGGCTGGCCGCGGGCGGACCGGGCTGGCTGCTGCCGCTCGGCTGGTGGGCCGTGCAGCTCGCGCACCTCTGGCGCCGGCGCACAGTCCTCGGCCTGCGCGCGTCGGACCTCGCGTGGCTGCCGGCGGTCGACGTCCTCGCCGTCGCCGTCTGGGCCGGCGGGCTCGTGGGCGAGCCCGAGCCGCCTCGCGCATAGCAGCGCGACCCCGCGAGGCTGGACGTGCGGACGGCGCGCGTGGGGCGGCGGTCAAGACGCACCCTGCAGGCGCCGAAGAAGCCTGGGGAGCCCCCTGGTGGCCGACACGCCGCGCCTCGTCACGACCCTGCGCCATCGCCTCGGCGACGGACCCGAGTCCGTCGTCATCTGGGACACGGTCGAGATCACGGTCGGCCGCCACCCGGCCCAGGACCTCGTCGTTCCCGACGGCGACGTGTCGCGCGAGCACGCGGTCTTCCGGCGCGAGGGCGCGAGCTTCGTCGTCGAGGACTGCAACACCGCCCTCGGGACGCGCGTGAACGGAACGCGCGTGCGGAGCGCGGCCCTCGACCCGGGCGACGTGATCGAGGTCGGGCGGCTGCGCGTCGAGTTCCACCAGACGCACGAGGTGCTGCGGGTCGGCGGCGTCGTGCGGTACGCCTCCGAGCTCAAGGCCCAAACGCCCGCCCCGCGCGGACCCGGCGATCGCACCATGCTCGGCCTCGAGCTCGACGACGACTTTGCGCCGCGGAGCCCGTCTGGGGAGGCGGCCCCGGCCGCGGGCCCGCGTGCGCTCTCCGACGACGGCGCGCTCGAGGACGTCCCCGAGATCGGCGCGGATCTCGCGCTCCCGCCCGAGGAGCTCGAGGCCTGGTGTACCGCGGCCGGAGCAGCGCGCGACCTCGACGCGGAGCTCGGCGTTGCCGGCGCGGACGTCGCCACGGCCAGGCGGAACGGCGGCGCCGCGTCCGCCGGCGAGCGCGCCGCGCTTCCCGACGACGACGATCCCAACGCCCGCACCGTGCGCGACGGCGGCGCCCTCGCGGCCGCTGCGCTCGCGGTAGCGCGGGCCGTAGCCCGCGTCGGAGCGGCCGGCGCGACGCCCGTGGAGACGGCGGTCGAGCTCGCGCTCGAAGTCCGCGGCCCCGAGGCCGCCGTGCAGGGTCTGCTCGCGTTGCTCGCGTCGGGCGAGCTCCCCG
>DATAGA010000089.1:0-2798 GCA_036257215.1 Myxococcota bacterium | reverse complement strand
TCGACCGCCCCGTCGCGATCGTCGGGACCGTCGAGCCGGGCTCTCCCGCCGCAGCCGCGGGCCTCGCGCCGGGCGACCGCATCGTCGCGGTCGACGGCGAGCCCGTGCGCTGGTGGGAGGAGGTCGAGGAAGCGGTGCGCGAGCGGCCGGACGGCCGCGTCGCGCTCGAGGTCGAGCGGGGCGAAGGCGAGCAGGCGAAGCGCGAGCGCGTGACGCTCGACGTCGCCTCGCGGCCGGGGCTCGACCTCTTCCGCCAGAACAAGGACGTGGGCTGGCTCGGCCTGCAGCACCCGCGGCAGAAGCCGGTCGTCGGGGTGACCGACGCGGGCTCCGCCGCGGCGCGCGCGGGGCTGCGCTCGGGCGATCGCGTGCTCGCCGTCGGCGAGGCGAAGGTCGAGGACTGGAACGAGCTCGCGCGCGCCTACGCCGCCATGCCCGCCGGCCGGACCGCGGCGTTGCGCGTGGAGCGCGGGCCCGAGGACGCGCGCGAGGAAGTGGACGTCGCGGTCCCCGCGCTCGGCTCGCTCGAGAAGCTCGGCGCCATCCCGGCGGTGGTGCTCGTCGCGTCCGTCTCGCCCGACATGCCCGCCGCGGAGGCCGGCGTCGCGCCGGGCGACCTGGTCGTCGCCGTCGACGGCGCCCCGATCGGGAGCTTCGCGACGTTCCAGGAGACCGTCTTCGCGAGCAAGGGCCGCACGCTCGAGATCCAGGTCGCGCGCGACGGCTCGACGCGCACGCTGAAGGTCACCCCGCGGCGCACGACGACCGACGTCGCCGGCGGCGAGGAGGAGCTGTTCCTGATCGGCATCCAGGGCGAGAACGCGATCCTGCCCGGTGCGCTGTCCGTGGACCGCGAGCTGAACCCGTTCGTCGCGCTCCCGCGCGCGGTGTCGATGACCGCCGAGGCGACGGCGCTCTTCCTGCAGGGGCTGAAGAAGCTCCTCGTCGGGGAGATCTCGCGGCGCAACCTCGGGGGCCCCATCGAGATCGCACGCCAGTCGCACCTCGCGCTGCAGCGCGGCTTCCAGGACTTCCTCCAGCTCCTCGTCATGATCAGCATCAACCTCGGCATCCTGAACCTGCTGCCGATCCCGATCCTCGACGGCGGTCAGGCGCTCGTCTTCACCGTCGAGGCGGTGAAGCGCGGGCCGCTCTCCCAGCGCACGCGCGAGTTCGTGCAGCAGGTGGGGCTCGTCTTCCTGGTCGCGCTCATGGGGCTCGCCTTCTGGAACGACCTCTCGCGCCACTGGGCGGGCTTCCTGGACTGGCTCCGCGGCCTCACGTGATCCTCGCGCTCGAGACCGCGACGCTCGCGACGAGCGTGGCGCTGCTCCGGGGCGAAGAGCTCGTGGCCGAGTGGACGCACGTGGACGCGCGCCCGCACTCCGAGCGCCTGCTGCCCGCGATCGACGCGCTCTTGTGCGGCGCGGGGATCGCGATCGGCGACGTCGACGCCTTCGCGGTGTCGGCCGGCCCGGGCTCGTTCACGGGGCTGCGCATCGGGATCGCGACGGTGAAGGGTCTCGCGTTCGGGAGCGAGCGCCCGGTCGCGGCGGTCTCGACGCTCGCAGCGCTCGCGCTCTGCGGCGCCGACGGCGCCGCGCCGGTCGCCGCGCTGCTCGACGCGCGCCGCGGCGAGGTGTACGCGGCACTCTTCGCGGCCGACGGGGGGCGCCTCGCGCCCGACGCGGTGGTGACGCCCGAGGCGCTCGGGGCGCGGCTCCCGCCCGGGACGCGGATCGTCGTGGGCGAGGGCGCGCAGGCCGCGGCGGACGCGGTCGCGGCGAGACTCGGCGAGAAGGTGCGCGTCCTCGACGCGCCGGCGGGCCTCGCGCGCGCGCACCCGGTGGGCGTCCTCGGCGCGCGCCTCCTCGCGCGCGGCGAAGGCGTCCCCGCCGCGCAGGTCGCGCCGCGCTACGTGCGCCGCGCGGAGGCCGAGGTGCGCCGCACGGGCGCGCGCTTCGAGAGCTGACGCGCCGCGCGCTTTTGACACCGCGGCGGCGGTCGCATAACCTCGCGCGGTTCCACGGTTTCTCGCATTCCGAACCGTTGGGGAGGGGAGCGGCGATGGCGCTCGACATCTACTACGACAAGGACGCCGACCTCGCCCGCCTGGCCGGAAAGACCGTCGCGGTCGTCGGCTACGGCAGCCAGGGCCACGCCCACGCCCAGAACCTGCGCGCCTCGGGCGTCTCGGTGATCGTCGGCCTGCGCAAGGACTCGGCGTCCTGGGCGAAGGCCGAGGCCGCGGGCCTGCGCGTCGCGACCCCCGCGGACGCCGCGCGCGAGGCGCGCATCGTGATGCTCACCGTGCCCGACGAGACCGCCGCGCAGATCTACGCGGACGAGATCGCCCCGAACCTCGACGAGGGCGACTACCTGGCCGTCGCGCACGGCTTCAACATCCACTTCCGCGCCATCGTGCCGCTGCCCGGCGTGAACGTGTTCATGGTCGCGCCGAAGGGCCCGGGTCACACGGTGCGCGCGCTCTACGAGCAGGGGAAGGGCGTGCCGTGCCTCGTGGCCGTCGACGCCGACCCCTCCGGCGACACGCTCCAGATCGCGCTCGCCTACGCGAAGGGGCTCGGCGGCGGCCGCGCCGGCATCATCGCCACGACGTTCCGCGACGAGACCGAGACGGACCTCTTCGGCGAGCAGACCGTGCTCTGCGGCGGGCTCACGGCGCTGATGCAGGCGGGCTACGAGACGCTGATCGAGGCGGGCTACCCGCCCGAGATGGCGTACTTCGAGTGCATCCACGAGGTGAAGCTGATCGTCGACCTCGTCTACGAGGGCGG
>DATAGA010000007.1:0-11642 GCA_036257215.1 Myxococcota bacterium | reverse complement strand
ACGAGGCGACGCCGGTCTCGCCGGTGAGGTCGAGCTGTCCGTCGCGGACGGCTCGTTCTCGGCGCCCGGCTCGCCGCTCGCCGTCCCCTTCGAGAGCCTCGAAGGGTCGCTGCGGCTCGGCGGCGCCGGGACGGTCGAGGTCCGCAGCCTGAAGCTCGAGGGGCCCATGGTGTCGGGCGAGGCGACCGGCGAGATCGGCGCCGCGCCCGACCTCGCCTCGGCGCCCCTCTCGCTCACGGGCGAGCTCCGCGTCACCGACCCGGGCCTGCGCAGCACGCTGCCGTCGCTGGGCCTCACTCCCGACGCGAAAGGCCGCGTCCCGCTCCAGCTCCAGGGCACCGTCGGCGCGCCTATCGCTCAGCAGCCCTAAGCCCGGGCACCCCCGGGGGTTGCCTGAACGCGGCAATCGCCCTATATTCGCTTATCCTGATTCATTGATGAACCCATGCGCGCCGACGCCCTCCCCAAGATCTTCAAGACGCTCGCCGACCCGACGCGGCTGCGGATCCTCGCGCTCCTCGAGCAGGAGGAGCTCGCGGTCCAGGAGCTGACCGAGGTGCTCGGGATGACCCAGTCGCGGGTGTCGCGACACCTCGGCATCCTGCGGGAGGCCGGTGTGGTCCGCGACCGGCGGGAGGGCACCTTCGTGCTCTACCAGCTCGCGCTCCCGGTGGACGGCGCGTGGCGCGCGGCCTGGGAGGTCGCGGCGCGCGACCTGCGCGCCGACCCCTCGCACGCCCGCGACCGCGCGGCGCTCGCCGGCGTGCTCGAGGCGCGCGCGGGGCGCAGCCGCTCGTTCTTCGACGCGGTCGCGCCCGAGTGGGACGCGCTGCGGAAGGTGTGGAGCGACGACCTGCTGCGCGCGCGCGCGCTCGGGCGGCTCGCGCCGGAGGGACTGCGCGTCGTCGACGTGGGGACGGGGACGGGCGTCTTCGCGGCGGACCTCGCGAGGCTCGGGCTCTCGGTGGTCGCCGTGGACCGCTCGACCCGCATGCTCGAGGCCGCGCGCGTGCAGCTCGAGGCCGCCGGAGTCGAGGGCGTGGAGCTGCGCCAGGGCGACGCGTCCGCGCTCCCGCTCCCGGACGGCGAGGTCTACGCCGCGTTCGCGCACATGGTGCTGCAGTACCTCGCCGCGCCCGCGGACGCCGTGCGCGAGATGGCGCGCGTGGTGCGCCCGGGCGGGCTCGTCGTCGTCGCCGACTTCACGCCGCACGAGCGCCACTGGATGCGGGAGGAGCTCGGGGTCCTCCGGCTCGGCTTCCCGCGCGAGGAGATCGAGGCGCTGTTCGCGGGCGCCGGGCTCACCGGCCTGCGCTACGAGGTGCTGCCCCCGACGGCGAAGGGCGCGGACCTCCCGGCTCCTTTCATCGCGTCCGCGCGCCGGCCGGGAGGCTCGCGATGAGCGCCGTCGAACGCGCGCTGCGCGAGCTGCTCGCGCGCAGGATCGTCCTGCTCGACGGGCCCAAGGGCACGCAGATCCAGGGCTTCGACCTCTCGGAGGCCGATTTCCGCGGCGAGCGCTTCCGCGATCACCCGCGCGACCTGAAGGGCGACAACGACGTCGTCGCGCTGACGCGCCCCGACGTGCTCGAGGAGATCCACCGCCGCTACCTCGCCGCCGGCAGCGACGTGATCCAGACGAACACCTTCAACGCCAACGCCATGTCGCAGGCGGACTACGGGCTCGAGGCGGTCGTCTACGAGATGAACGTCGAGGCGGCGCGCATCGCGCGGCGCGCGGCCGACCAGTGGGCGAGCCCCGAGCGGCCGCGCTTCGTCGCGGGCTCGGTCGGCCCGTCGAACCGCACGCTCTCGCTCTCGCCGAACGTGAACGACCCGGCCTTCCGGGCCGTCACCTTCGCCGAGGTGCGCGCGGCCTACGCCGAGCAGATCCGGGGCCTCCTCGACGGCGGCGCCGACCTGCTCGTGATCGAGACCATCTTCGACACGCTCAACGCCAAGGCCGCGCTGGTCGCCGCCGAGGACGTCTTCGACGCCCGCGGCGCGCGCGTCCCGGTCATGGTCTCCGTGACCTTCACCGACAAGAGCGGCCGCACGCTGTCGGGCCAGACGCTCGAGGCGTTCTGGATCTCGGTCCGCCACGCCCGTCCCTTCTCGATCGGCGTCAACTGCTCGACCGGCGCGACGGAGATGCGGCCGTTCGTCGAGGAGCTCGCCGAGCTCGCCGACACCTACGTCCACTGCTACCCGAACGCCGGGCTCCCGAACGCGTTCGGCGGCTACGACGAGGCGCCGCCCATGACCGCGGAGCTGCTGCGCGAGTTCGCGGAGCGCGGCCTCGTGAACCTCGTCGGCGGCTGCTGCGGCACCACCCCCGATCACGTGCGCGCGATCGGCGAGGCCGTGGCGGGGGTCGCGCCCCGGCCGCTCCCGGCGCCGCGCCCGCGGTGCCCCGAGCTCTCCGGCCTCGAGCCGCTCGTGGCGGGCCCGGACATCGGGTTCCTCATGATCGGCGAGCGCACGAACGTCACCGGCTCGAAGCGCTTCGCGCGGCTCGTCCGCAGCGGCGACTACGAGGCCGCGCTCCAGGTGGCGCTCGACCAGGTTCGCGCCGGCGCGAACGTGCTCGACGTCAACATGGACGAGGGCATGCTCGACTCGGAAGCGGTGATGGTCCGCTTCCTGAACCTGATCGCCAGCGAGCCCGAGATCGCGCGCGTCCCCATCATGGTCGACAGCTCGAAGTGGTCGGTGATCGAGGCCGGGCTCCAGTGCGTCCAGGGCAAGGGCATCGCCAACTCGATCAGCCTGAAGGAGGGCGAGGCCGAGTTCCTGGCGCACGCGCGGACGGCGCGCCGCTACGGCGCCGCAGTGGTCGTGATGGCCTTCGACGAGCGCGGCCAGGCGGAGACCGTCGAGCGCAAGCTCGAGATCTGCGAGCGCGCGTACCGGCTGCTGCTCGACCAGGCGGGCTTCGACCCCTCGGACGTGATCTTCGACCCGAACGTCCTCGCGGTCGCCACCGGGATCGAGGAGCACAACGCCTTCGCCAAGAACTACATCGAGGCGACCCGACTCCTGAAGCAGCGCTGCCCCGGCGCTCGTGTCAGCGGCGGCATCAGCAACCTCTCCTTCTCGTTCCGCGGCAACGAGACCGTGCGCGAGGCGATGCACTCCGCGTTCCTCTACCACGCGATACGCGCGGGCCTCGACATGGGCATCGTCAACGCGGGGCAGCTCGCGGTCTACGAGGACATCGAGCCCGCGCTGCTCGAGCGCGTAGAGGACGTCCTCTTCGACCGCCGCCCCGACGCGACCGAGCGGCTCGTCGAGTTCGCGGGCACGGTCGAAGGTCAGGCCGCGAAGAAGGAGCAGGCCCTCGCCTGGCGCGACCAGCCCGTGGAGGGTCGCCTCGCCCACGCGCTGGTCCACGGCGTCGTCGACTTCATCGAGGCCGACGCGGAGGAGGCGCGCCAGAAGCTCGGGCGCCCGCTCGGCGTGATCGAGGGGCCGCTCATGGACGGGATGAACGTCGTCGGCGACCTCTTCGGCGCCGGCACGATGTTCCTCCCTCAGGTCGTGAAGAGCGCGCGCGCCATGAAGAAGGCCGTCGCGTACCTCGAGCCGTTCATGGAGGGCGAACGCGCCGGCGCGCCGCCGGCCAGCAAGGGCCGGCTCGTGATCGCCACCGTGAAGGGCGACGTCCACGACATCGGGAAGAACATCGTGGGCGTCGTGCTCCGCTGCAACGGCTACGAAGTGATCGACCTCGGCGTGATGGTGCCGACCGAGCAGATCCTCGACACGGCCGAGCGCGAGCGCTGCGACCTCGTCGGCCTGTCCGGGCTGATCACGCCGTCGCTCGACCACATGGTGCACGTGGCGCGAGAGATGAAGCGGCGCGGCCTCGCACTCCCGCTCCTGATCGGCGGCGCGACCACCAGCCGCCAGCACACCGCCGTCAAGATCGCGCCGGAGTACGCGTCGGAGACGGTGCACGTGGCGGACGCCTCGCGCGCGGTCGGCGTGGTGGCCAGCCTGCTCGACTCGCGCCAGCGCCCCGACTTCGCGGCGAAGAACGCCGAGGCCCAGGCGCGGATGCGCGCCGTCCACGCCAGCAAGCTCGAGAAGCCCCTGCTCCCCTACGCGGTGGCGCGCGACCGCGGGCTGCGGCTCGAGTTCCGGCCGGAGGACCTCGCGGCCCCGGCGTTCCACGGCCGCCGCGTGATCGAGCTCCCGATCGAGGCGCTGCGCGAGACGATCGACTGGACGTTCTTCTTCACCGCCTGGGAGCTGCGCGGCCGCTTCCCGAAGATCCTCGACCACCCCGAGTACGGGCAGACGGCGCGCGACCTCTACGCGTCGGCGCGGGAGCTGCTCGCGCGGATCGAGCGCGAGAAGCTGCTGCGCGCGCGCGGCGTCTACGGCTTCTGGCCCGCCGCGAGCGAGGGCGACGACCTCGTGCTCTTCACGGACGAGACGCGCCGGCGCGAGCTCGTGCGCGTCCCGATGCTGCGCCAACAGCGCGCCCGCGACGACCAGGCGCCGACCCTCTGCCTCGCCGACTTCGTGGCGCCGCGCGAGAGCGGCGTGCCGGACACCGTGGGTGCGTTCGCCGTGACGGCCGGAATCGGCGCCGACGAGCTGGCGGCGGGCTTCGAGGCCGAGAACGACGACTACCAGGCGATCATGGCGAAGGCGCTCGCGGACCGGCTGGCCGAGTCGTTCGCCGAGTGGCTCCACCGCGAAGCGCGCCGGGCGCTCGGCTACGGCGCCGACGAGGCGCTCACGAACGAGGAGCTGATCGACGAGAAGTACCGCGGCATCCGCCCCGCGTTCGGCTATCCCGCCTGCCCCGACCACAGCCAGAAGCGCGTCCTGTTCGAGCTGCTCGGCGCCGAGGAGGCCGGCATGAAGCTCACCGAGAGCTGCGCGATGCTGCCGGCCGCGAGCGTCAGCGGGCTCTACTTCGCCCACCCGCGCGCGCGCTACTTCAACGTCGGCCGCGTGGGCCGCGACCAGGTGGAGTCCTACGCCGCGCGCCAGGGCCGCACGCTCGCCGAGGTCGAGCGCTGGCTCGGGCCGACCAACCTGGCCTACGACCCCGACGCCGCGTGAGCGGCGCGCCGATCCGCGCCGCCCTCTTCGACGCGGTCGGGACGCTCCTCGTGCTGCGCGAGCCCGTCGGCGAGACCTACGCCCGCCTCGCCGCGGCGTTCGACGCGCGCGTGCCCGCCGGCCGCCTCGACGAGGCCTTCGCGCGCTGCCGCGCGCGCGCCGGGCCCGTGGGCTACGCGCCGGGACTCCCGCTGGAGCGCGTCGTCGCGCTCGAGCGCGCGTGGTGGCGGCGGCTCGTCGACGACACGTTCCGCAGCGCCGACGGCGCCGCGCTGCCGCGGCCGTTCGAGGCGTGCTTCGAGCGACTCTTCGAGCACTACGGCAGCGCGGCGGCGTGGGACCTCGCACCCGGCGCCCGCGGCTGCCTCGAGGCGCTGCGCGCCCGGGGCTTCGCGACCGCGATCGCCTCCAACTTCGACCTGCGCCTGCCCGCGGTGCTGCGCGGCCTCGGCCTCGACGCGCTGCTCGACGCGGTCGTGCTCCCGGGCGAGGTCGGCGCGCCGAAGCCCGCGCGGGCGCTCTTCGACGCCGCGCTCGCGCGGCTCGGCGTCGCGGCCGAAGAGGCGGTCTTCGTCGGCGACGCGCCCGCCGAGGACCTCGCCGGCGCGCGCGCGGCCGGTCTTCGCACGGTCGACGTCCGCACTCTTGCTACCCTCGGCGAGCTGCCGGAGCTCCTGGCCCGAGGCGAGCCGGCCGCGCTGGAGACCCGATGAGCGACGTCCCCGCCCCGCTCGAGGTCGCGCGAGAGCGCTTCGGCCTCGACGCGCGCGCGCTCGAGAGCGCACTCGCGACCGCGCTCGAGCGCGGCGCCGACCACGCCGACGTCTTCTTCGAGCGCACCACGACCGACGCGGTGAGCCTCGAGGAGGGCATCGTCAAGACGGGCGACCGCCACGTGCACCAGGGCGTCGGCGTGCGCGCCCAGGCCGGGGAGCGACAGGGCTACGCGCACACCGACGAGATCGGGCTCGAGGGCCTGCACCTCGCGGCGGGCGCGGCACGCGCCATCGCGGAGCGCGCGGGCGGCGCGCGAGCGGTCGCGCTCGGCGGCTCCGGCGGCGCGGCGCACTCGCTCTACCCGCTCGAGCGAGCGCCGACGGACGTGCCGGTGCGCGAGAAGATCGACCTGCTCCACGCGATCGACGCACACGCGCGCTCGCGCGACCCGCGCGTCGAGCAGGTGCTCGCGAGCCTCGCGTGCCAGAGCCGCACCGTGCTCGTCGCGGCGGGCGACGGGACGCTCGCCGCCGACGTCCAGCCGCTCGTGCGGCTCAACGTGCAGGTCGTCGCCGAGGACGGGCGCGGACGCCGCGAGGTCGGCTCGCAGGGCGGCGGCGGCCGCGTCGAGCTCTCGGTGTGGCTCGACCCCGAGCACTGGCGGCCGATCGTCGACGAGGCGGTGCGCCTCGCGCTGCTCAACCTCGAGGCCGGGCCCTGCCCCGCCGGCCCGATGACGGTCGTGCTCGGCCCGGGCTGGCCCGGGATCCTCCTCCACGAGGCGATCGGCCACGGGCTCGAGGGCGACTTCAACCGCAAGGGCACGTCGGCGTTCGCCGGTCGGCTCGGCGAGCGCGTCGCGGCACCGGGGGTCACCGTCGTCGACGACGGCACCCTGCCCGGGCGCCGCGGCTCGCTCAACGTGGACGACGAAGGCACGCCGACGCAGCGCACCGTGCTGATCGAGGACGGGATCCTGGTCGGCTACCTCCAGGACCGCCTCAACGCGCGTCTCATGGGCATGGCGCCCACCGGGAACGGCCGGCGCGAGAGCTACGAGCACGTCCCGCTCCCGCGCATGACGAACACCTTCATGCTCGCGGGGGAGGAGGAGCCCGAGGACATCCTGCGCAGCGTCGACCGCGGGCTCTACGCCGTCTCCTTCGGCGGCGGGCAGGTGGACATCACGAGCGGGAAGTTCGTCTTCAGCGCGAACGAGGCGTATCGGATCGAGGGCGGGCGCCTCGGCGCGCCGGTCAAGGGCGCGACGCTGATCGGCAACGGGCCCGACGTGCTGACGCGCGTGAGCCGCATCGGGCGCGACCTCGCCCTCGACCCGGGCATCGGGACGTGCGGCAAGGACGGCCAGGGCGTGCCGGTGGGGGTCGGGCTGCCGACGGTCCGCGTCGACGAGCTCACCGTGGGCGGCACCGAGGGGTGAGCCTCCCGCTCGTGCAGGAGGCGCTCGCGCGGGCCCGCCGGCGCGGCGCCGCGGCGGCCGACGCCCTCCTCGTCGACGAGGAGAGCCGCGAGGCGCGCGTGCGCGGCGACGAGATCGACACGGTGAAGCAGGCGAGGAGCCGCAGGCTCGGGCTGCGCTGCTTCGTGCGCGCGCCCGGCGGCCTGCGCGTCGCGCTGACGTCCACCACGGACCTCGCGCCGGCGGCCGTCGAGCGCCTGGTCGACGACACCGTCGAGCTCGCCGGCGCGACCGCGCCGGACCCGTGCGCGGGCCTTCCCGACGGCGGCTACGCGGCCGACGCGCCGGAGCTCGCGCTCGGCGCTCCCGCCGACCGCACGGCGCCGCTCGAGGCGCGCATCGAGGACGCCCGCCGCGCCGAGGCGGCGGCGCGGGCCGTCGATCGGCGGGTCGTGAACTCCGAGGGGTCCGAGTCGGGCTCGCGCTTCCAGCGCCTCGCCTTCGCCAACACCGACGGCTTCGCCGCCGAGTACGAGTCGGCGAGCCACCAGGTGTTCTCCATGCCGGTCGCCGCCGAGGACGGCGCGATGCAGACGGACTACTGGCTCTCCACCGCGCGCACGCTCGCCGGGCTCGAGGACCCCGCCACCGTCGGGCGGCACGCCGCGGAGCGCGCGCTGCGCCGCCTCGGCTCGCGGCGCGTGAAGACCGCGCAGGTGCCGGTCGTGTTCGAGCCGATGACCGCGCGCAGCTTGCTCGGCCACCTCGCCTCGTGCGTCACCGGCGGCGCGCTCTACCGCCGCACCTCCTTCCTCGCGGAGCGCATGGGCGAGCCGATCGCGAGCGAGCTCGTCACGATCGTCGACGACGGGCGCAGGCCCGGCGGGCTCGGCAGCCGGCCCTTCGACGGCGAGGGCCTCCCCACGCGGCGCACGACGCTCGTCGAGCGCGGCGTGCTGCGCAGCTGGCTGCTCGACACCTACGCCGCGCGCAAGCTCGGGCTGCGGTCGACGGGAAGCGCGGCGCGGCGCGCGGGGGGCGCGCCGGCGGCGAGCCCGTCCAACCTCTGGCTCGAGCCCGGCGCGAGCTCGCTCGACGAGATGATCGCGACCACCGAGCGCGGGTTCCTCGTCACGTGGCTCTTCGGCCACGGCTTCAACCCCGTGACGGGCGACTTCTCGCGCGGCGCGGCGGGCCTGTGGATCGAGGACGGCCGCGTCGCGTTCCCGGTGCACGAGGTCACGATCGCGGGGCACTTCGGCCACATGCTGGCGTCGATCGACGCGGTGGGCCGCGAGCTCCCCTGGCTCGGCTCGGTCGCTGCGCCGGCGCTGCGCGTGGCGCGCATGACGGTGGCCGGGACGTAGCGTGTCGGCGCCGCCCGTCATGATCGGGCTCGAGCTGCCGGACGTCGCCGTCTGGTCGCCGCGGGTCACGGTGGCTCTGGGACAGAACCCGAGCCCCTTCACGGGCCCCGGCACCAACACGTACCTCGTCGGCACGGGCCCGCGCCGGCTGCTGCTCGACCCGGGCGAGGGGCGTCCCGCGTACGGCGCGGTGCTCGAGCGCGCGCTCGAAGCCGCCGGCTGCGAGGGGCTCGAGGCGATCGTGCTCACGCACGGCCACCCGGACCACATGGGCGGCGTGCGCTCGGTGCTCGAGCGCTACGGCGACCTGCCCGTCTGGAAGCGCCCGTGGCCGGAGGTCGACCGCAGCTACGGCGTCGCGCTGCGGCCGCTCGACGAAGGCGACAGCGTGCGCACCGAGGGCGCGACGCTGCGGGCGCTCCACACGCCCGGCCACGCGCCGGACCACCTCTGCTACGTGCTCGAGGAGGAAGGCGCGCTCTTCTCCGGCGACAACGTGCTCGGCGTCGGCACGACCGTGCTCCCGATCGGCACGGGCGACCTCGGCCAGTACATGGACTCGCTCGAGCGCATGCTGGCTGCGGTGCGCGGGCGCATCTACCCGGCCCACGGGCCGTGCATCGAGGACGGCGCCGGGAAGATCCGGGAGTACCTCGCGCACCGGCGCGCGCGCGAAGCCGAGATCCTCGCGGCGCTCGACCGGACGCCCGTGGCCGTGATGGATCTCGTGGCGCGCGTCTACGCGGCCTACCCGAAGAGCCTGCACGCGGCCGCCGCCCAGTCCGTGACGCACCACCTGCGCAAGCTCGAGCGCGAAGGGCTCGCGCGGCGGGAGGGCGGCGCGGACGCCCTCGAGGCGCGCTGGCGGCGCGCGTGAGCGACCCGCTCCTCGCGCGCCTCGCGAGCGCGGACCCGGAGGAGCGGCGCGAGGCCTGTCGCCAGGCCGCGACCCACCCCGCCGCGACGCTCTTCTCCGACGCGCTGGCGCGCGCCCTCGCCGACCCCAGCAAGGCCGTCGTGCGCGCGGCCTCGGACGCCCTCGTCGCGATCCAACGCGGGCCCGGCGGCGCGCTCGACGCGCTGCGCGACGCGCTCCACGGCCACGCGCCCGGCGCGCGCTTCGCCGCGGCGTTCACGCTCGCGCGGCTCGAGCCACCCTCGCCGAAGCTCCTGCCCGCGCTCGTGGAGGCGCTCGGCAGTGACGACGGCGACGTGCGCTGGGCGGCGGCGCGCTTGCTCGTCGACATGGGACGCCTGCACGGCGAGGTGCTGCCGGTGCTCGTGGGCCTCGCGCGCGCCGGCGAGGGGGCGGCGGTGCGCCGCATGGCGGCGTTCGCGTTGCGCTCGCTCGCGCCCGACCGGCCCGAGGCCGCGCAGGTACTCCTCTCCGCGACGCGCGACCCGGACGTCGACGTGCGCCGCGCCGCGCTCACCGCGCTGGCGGCGCTGCTGGACCCGCCGCGCGAGGTCGCGGCCCGCCTCGTGGAGGTGCTCTCAGGCGACCCGGACGCGCCGAGCCGGCGGCTCGCGGCGCTCGCCCTCGGCGAGCTCGGGGCGGCGAGCCCGGCGGCGCTCCCGGCCGACGCGCACGCGGCGCTGGCGCGCGCGCAGGCCGAGTCGCTGGACACCGATCTGCGTCGCGCGGCGGCGCGCTCGCTCGCGAAGCTCGCGGGCGCGCGGGCGGGCGCCGGAGACCAGGGCGCGCGGACCTGACCCGCGCGGGACGGGAGGACGGGAATGGCTGCGCGTAGCGTCGTCGTCACCGGCGGCACCGGTGCGCTCGGAAGCGCCGTGGTCGAGGCGTTCCTCGCGGCGGGCGACCGGGTCGTCGTGCCGTGGATCGTGCCCGCAGAGGCCGAGCGGGCGCGCTCCGCGTGGGCCGAGCCGCTGCGCTCGGGCCGCGCGGTCCTGGTCGAGGCGGACGTCGCGGAGGCCGCCGGCGCCGCGCGCGCGATCGAGGCCGCGGGGGACGTGGAGGTGCTCGTCAACGCGGTTGGCGGCTTCGCGGGCGGAACGCCCGTCGACGCCACGGACCTCGAGGTGTGGGACCGGATGTATCGGATGAACGTGCGGAGCGCGGCGGCCTGCGCGCGCGCCGCGCTGCCGCGCATGCGCGCCCGCCGCCGCGGCCTCGTCGTGAACGTGGCGTCGCAGGCCGCGCTCGCCCCTCCGGCCGGCATCGCCGCCTACGCCGCATCGAAGGCGGGGGTCGTCGCGCTCACGCGCTCGCTGCAGGAGGAGGTCGCGCGCGACGGCATCCGCGTCGCGGCGATCGTCCCGACCACGATCGACACGCCCGCGAACCGGGCCGCCATGCCGGACGCGGATCGCTCGAGCTGGACGCCGCCCGAGAAGATCGCCGGCGTGATCCTCTGGCTCGCGAGCGACGCCGCGTCCACGGTGCGCGGCGCGCTCGTGCCGGTGTAGCCCGGGCGCGGACCCGCGCCGGCCCCCCGCTCGCGGCGCGCGTCAAGCCGCGCGGGCCGCCCGCCGTAGAATCCGGCGGTGCCGCGCGCCGTTCGAGGCGGACGGCGGCGGAGCGGAGGCCGGGTGCGCAAGTCGGAGTTCTACCGCGAGGCGAGGCGCGACCTGCCGGGACCCCTGGCCGGCGTGCGCGTGCTCGAGGCGACGAGCACCTGGGCCGGGCCCATGTGCGGCTGCGTCCTGGCGGACTTCGGGGCGGACGTCGTCAAGGTGGAGCCGCCGGGCGGCGAGGTCGCGCGCCGGCTGCCCCCGGCCCTTCCGGGGACGCAAACGTCCGCCCTCCACGCCACGGTGAACCGCAACAAGCGCAGCGTGACCCTCGACCTCGGGGCACCGCGCGGACGCGAGCTGTTCCTGCGCCTCGCGGCCGGCGCCGACGTCGTGATCGAGAACTTCCGGCCCGGGACGCTGGAGCGCCTCGGGCTCGGCTACCCCGACCTGCGCGCGATGAACGAGGACGTGATCCTCGTCTCGATCAGCGGCTTCGGCCAGTTCGGGAGCCAGAGCGAGCGCGCGGGCTACGACCCGCTGGCGCAGGCCGCGAGCGGGTTCCTCTCGCTCAACGGGGATCCCGA
>DATAGA010000639.1:0-9144 GCA_036257215.1 Myxococcota bacterium | reverse complement strand
GGCTGTGACAGCGCTGCGCCGGGAACTCCCAGTAGACCTCGTCCTGGTGCCACGGCACGTCGCGCCCGTCGCCGGCCGGCTTGTAGATCATCATGAGGCCGCCGTAGTGGACCTCCGAGCGGTCGACCCCGAGGAGCTCGGACGCGAGGCGCTGGGCGTTCGCGAGGTAGCTCGTCTCGCGCAGCTCCGGGCGCTGGCGCTCGGGCAGGAAGATCTGGTCGATGACGCCGCTCGTGCCGCCGGCGGCGCCCGCGTCGTAGCGCAGCCGGAGCGCGCGCTGGTCCGCGAGGATCTCGTCGTACGCGCCGCGCAGCCACGCGATCTCGCCCGCCGTCGTGACGGCCTCGAGCGCGAGGTAGCCGTTCGCCTCGAAGAACGCGACCTGCGCGGGATCGAGGGTCGGGCAGAACGCGCCGGCCATGGGGCACCTCGCGGCGGAGCGGCGTCGTCGGGTATCAATTTGACCGATCGAGTGCGCTGGGTCAATCTGTGCGGGTGGCGCGGCGACCGGACCCGAGGAGCGCCCCGTACGCGCGCCCCGCGCGCCCGTCGGCTCGCACGGGCCCGGCGCGAGCACCCCGCGCCGCGACCGCGGGCGCGCGCGGGGCGGCGCGGGCGCGACGCCACGAGCGCATCCTCGCCGCCGCCGAGCACCTCTTCGCCGCCCAGGGCTTCGCCAAGACGACCGTCGACGAGATCGCCGCCGCCGCCGGCGTCTCGAAGGGCCTCGTCTACGACCACTACGCCTCGAAGGAGGACCTGCTCTCGGCGGTGTGGACGCGGCAGGTGGACGCCTGGAGAGCGGCCACGCGGCTTCGGGTCAAGCACTCCGAAGGGTCGCTCGCCGACGCCATCGGCGAGATGATCGACGCGTCCATCCGGCACGCGCGCGAGAACCCGCTGCTGCGGCGCATCCTCGAGCAGGACCCGGGCAGCTTCCTGCCGCACACGCGCCAGGGCATCGCGGCCTTCGCCCGCGAGTACCGCGACGGCCTCGAGCGCGCGCTGCGCCACGGCGTGCGGTGCGGCGAGCTCCGGCGCGGCCTCGACGTGCCCTACACGGCGGAGCTGATCTGGCTGACCCACTTCTGGCTGGTGCGCGAGCTCTTCCTCGGACCCGATCGGCGCTGGCGCGCCGACGGCGACGCGCTCGTCCGCGCCGCCACCGCTCTCGTCGTCGCGGGCCTGAAGGCGTAGCCGATGACGTACCCGGCGTGCAGCGAGCGCGACGTGGCGCTGTTCGAGCAGCGGGGCTTCCTCGTCGTCGAGGGCGCGATCGAGCTGGAGGAGGTGGCGGAGTTCGGCCGCCGCTGCGAGGTGATCCTCGAGAAGAAGCACAAGCTCGCATTCGACTGGGCCTGGGAGAAGGGCACGAGCCGCGAGGAGCGCGCCTTCAAGATCGTGCAAGGCAGCCCGACGCTCGTCTGGCCCGGCGTCGCCGAGACTCGCGCGCGGCGCTGGATGCTGGAGTTCGGCAGCGCGCTGCTGCGCCGCCCCGTCGAGTTCTGGTACGACCAGTTCCTCGCGAAGCCCCCGGGCGAGGGCGCGCCGACCTACTGGCACCAGGACGAGGGCTACTGGGGCCGCAACCTGGACGAGCGCGGCGTCACGTGCTGGATGCCGCTCCAGGCCGTCGACGAGCGCAACGGCTGCATGTTCTTCGTCGACGGCGGCCACCGGGGCGGCGTGCTGCCGCACGCGCAGCCCGAGCACGTGCAGAGCGACCTGCTCTGCTGCCAGCCCGACGAGTCGCGCGCGGTGGCCTGCCCGATCCCCGCCGGCGCCGTCACCTTCCACCACGGCAAGACCCCGCACAGCACTCCGGCGAACCGGAGCGACGCGTGGCGGCGCGCGGTCACGACCCACATGCGCGTCGTCGGCTCGCTCGGCGAGGGCGACCACTATCCGTGGAAGGTGTACGTCAACCAGCTGACGGGCCAGCGCATCAAGCCGCCGACCCGCTGAGGCCCCGGGCCGGGCGAAGCACCGCCGGCAGGCGTGTCCCGACCGCTGTCCGCGGTGATTCCCCTAGCGCGAACGACGTTCACGCGCGAGATCGGTGCAGCTGGAGCGCACTTCCCCGGGGCTCGAGTTCGGACGGCGACCGGCCGATGACCCCCGGGATGCTGCGGCTCGCGCCGCGCATCCAGGAGGGACACCATCATGGGTCGTCGGTCGATCGCGCTCGCGGCCTTCCTCTGGCTCGCGACGACACCGGCACACGCGGCCGGCAGCGGCATCCCGATGCTGGACAAGGACGGCGCTCCGCAAGGCTCGGCCAAGGTGAGCCTCGAGAAGGGCTCCGTGAAGGTGACCGCGACGCTCGCCCTGCTGCCGGCCACCATCGACACCGGCACGGAGCAGTTCGAGGCGCACATCTACAAGGCGTACCTCGTGAGCTCGACGGACCCGGCGGTCGAGATCCCGCTCGCGACGGTGTATCCGACGGCGCTCGGGAAGGTCGCGATGAAGGCGACGCTCAAGGGCGACGTCTCGGCCATGGGCCTCGACCGCGTGGTGATCGTGGCGTTCTCGAAGGACGGGATCAGCTCCTTCGACGTCCTCACCGGCACGCTCGTCGCGCCGTAGCGGCATCCCCATGCGCTTCCGAGCGGCTCGCCTCGCGTTCGCGCTCGCGCTCGTCGCGAGCGTGCTCGTCTCGCCCCGCCTTGCGGCCGCGCTCTGTGCGCCGTCCGCGCGGGGCATCTTCCCCACCTCCGGCATCGTAGGCACGAGCGTCGCCGCGGTCGTGCCGGGCAGCGGACTCGCCGGCGCGACGGCCACGGTCCTGGGCGAGCCGGGCGTCACCGTCACGGTGCAGAACGCCGCCGACCTGGAGGTCTCGCTCCAGCTCGACATCGACCCCGCCGCGGCGCTCGGCGAGCGCATCATCTCGCTCGAGACCGCCGCCGGGACCGTCTCGGTCAGCTTCACCGTCAATCCGGCTGGCGGCCCGATCGTCGACGACGTCAGCCCGACGCCCATCGCGACGCAGGGCTTCCCGCTCGACCTCGACCTGATCGGGCAGAACCTCGGCGGGCTCGGGCTGACGAACGTCACGGTGTCGGGCACCGGGATCCTCGTGACGGCGGTGACGCCGTCGATCGACGGCACCCTGCTCGAGGTCTCGCTCGACGTCGCCGCGGACGCCTCGCTCGGCACGCAGGCGCTCGTGATCACGTCGCCGCTCGGCGGCGCCGTGATCCAGCTCCCCGTGCTCCGGCCGGCGCCCGTCGTGACCGACGTGACGCCGGGAGCCGGCGAGATCGGGACGGTCGTCCCGATCACGATCACGGGGAGCTACCTGACCGGCGCAGCGCTCGTCATCACGAGCGGCGAAGGGAACGCCGGCCTCGTCACCGTCTCCGACGTCGCGACTCCGGACGACTCCACGCTCACCGCGACCCTCACGATCGACCCCTCGCTCACGCCGGAGACGGAGCCGCGGCTCCTGATCCTCACCACCGAGAGCGGGCAGACGACGGCGGAGTTCTTCGTCGCGGCGCCTGCCGTCCCGACGGTCTTCGGCATCCGGCCCGGCGCCGGCGAGCCGGGCGAGACGGTCCACGTCGAGCTGCGCGGCTTGAACCTGACCGGCGCGACCCTCTCGACGCTCTCCGCCGCCCTCACCTTGCAGAACGTCGTCCTCGTGGACGACGAGCACATCGAAGCGGACGTGGTGATCGATCCGGGCGCGACGGCGAATACGAACCACCTGCTGACCGCCACGGTCGGCGTCGACACGTCGTCGATCGCGTTCCGGGTGATCGCTCCGGGCCAGCCCTTCATCGGCGCGGTGCGTCCGCCGTTCGGCAACCGCGGCACCACGCTCGCGCTCTTCCTCGAAGGCGTGAACCTCGCGACCACGGTGCCGGGCACCGGTGTCGACCTCAGCGGCCCGAAGATCATCGAGTCGAACGCGCTGGCCCTCGACGACCAGAACGTGCGCGCGATCCTCGACATCGACATCACGGCGAGCGTCGGTCACCGCGACGTCACCTGCACCACCGCGAGCGGCGCCGTCACGGTGAACGAGGGGTTCCGGGTGAACGTGCCCGGACAGGTCCCCATCATCACCGAGGTCACGCCGAACGCGGTGGACCCTGGCACGACGACGACCATCACGGTGACCGGCAGCGGCTTCGCCGGCGCCGGCGTGCTCGTGACCGGGCCGGGGGCGACCGTCACGAACCTCGTCGTCGATCCGACGGGGACGCTGCTGACGTTCGACCTCACGCTCGCGGCCGACGCGCCCGCCGAGTCGCGCCAGCTCATCGTCGTGACCGAGAACGGCATCGCCACCTGCGGCATCATCAGCAGCGCCACGGCGCCCGAGATCCTGGCCGCGACGCTCGTCAAGACGGGGTCCTCGTTCACGGTGTCGACGGCGGGCTTCCGGCTCTTCGTCTTCGAGTTCTCGATCAACACGAACTTCGAGGAGGGCCTGCGCACGTACGCGGCGTCCACGACGAGCGCGACGCTGGTGCTGACCCGGCTCCAGGCGGAGAACGTCGGACGCGCCGTGCGCGACCTCCCGTTCGGGTACGTGCGGGTGCGCGGGCTCACGACGACGAACCAGTTCGGGGTTTCGGAGCCCTACCGCTTCCGCCGCTGAACCGCGCCGACACCCCAGGGAACGTGCCGAGCGTCACAACCGCGTTGGGCGAAAGCCCCGATGTCCCGGCCATGACGGGAACCGAACGCGACGCAGCTCTCCTCGGCAAGCGGCGCATCGCCTCTCACGCCGAGGAACGCGACTATGCGCCCTTCGCGCGCGCTCTGCTCTGGAAGCTCGGGTACGCCGTGCTGCCGGCGGCCGAGCTGTCCGACCCGGAGCTGCGCATCGTGCGCGACCAGCGGCTGCCCGAGCTCGCCGAGCTCGCACCTCGCCCACTGATCTTGCTGACCGACCGCCGCAAGGCGGCGGCGACCGACGCGCGCGCCGTCGGCACGGTGCGCTGCCCGGCCGGCGTGCCGTCGCTGTACGCGCTGCTCCAGGCGGCTCTCGAAGACCACCCGCGCACCGCGCCGCGCGTCTGCGTGTCCTTGCCCGCGCGCGCCTCGAGCGGATCGAACGCGTTCGAGCTCGAGGTCCGCTCCATCTCGGAAGGCGGCTGCCTCCTCGCGGGCGCGAACCTTCCCGCGCTCGACAAGACGCTGGACCTCACGGTCGAGTTTCCGTGGGGCGAGACGCTCGGCGTCGCCGCCGTCGTCTCGTACGAGCAGGAGGGGCGCGTGGGCGCGGTGTTCCACGGCATGACGCTCGCGTCGCGCGCACGCGCGGCCAAGCTGGTGGAGCGGCTGCTCGAGCAGGCCTGACGGCGCGCGCCGCTCGCGGCTAGCTCAACCGGCGGCGGTAGTAGACGTCCAGCCAGGGCGAGGCATCCCAGGAGCCGCACCGATCGCGCGCCTCGCGCGCGATCGCGGCGCGCTGCCAGCGCTTGACGAGCCGCTCTTCGCGCCGCGCCCACGCGGCGGTCGCGCGGCCGGAGAGCCGACACAGCACGTCGCCCCGCGCGCGAACGCGCTCGAAGCCGACGCGCTCGACGAGGCGGTCGAGGCTGCCGACGCCGTACCCGTGCAGGTACGGGAACGCGAGCAGGTTGTTCCACGCGAGGCGCGCCTCCGCCCCATAGCGCACGAGCGGCGAGCCGTGCCCTAGCCGCGGCAGGAGCCGGCGATAGTGCACGCCGTGAGGCACGCGCAGCGCCAGGATCCCGCCCGGCCGCAGCAGGCGCGCGGCCCCGTCGACCCCCGCACCCGGGTGCGCGAGCTGGTCGAACGTGTTCCAGATCGCGACGCAGCCGTAGCGCGCCTCCTTCGCGTCCTGCGCGAAGGCCTCGAGCGTCGCCTCGACGACGTGGAGGCCGCGCTTGCGGCAGCGCTCGGCGAGCTGCTTGCCGGGGTCTACGCCGACGGCGTGCCAGCCGGCGTCGCGCGCGACCTCGAGGAAGCCGCCGAGGAAGCTCCCGATCTCCACGACGTCGCCCGCGACCCCGAGCTGGCGCAGGACCGCGACCTTCGGACGAAAGGCCTCGACCTGGATCCGCGTCATCTCGTCGAGTCGCTCCGCGGGATACCGCTCTTCGGTGTAGGCCTCCTCGATGTGGCCCGATTGCGGGCGGGGCGAGCGCAGGAGCAGAGCGCACGCGTCGCAGCGCAGCAGGTTGGTCGCGTAGTCGTGCGTGAACGATCCCCGCTCGGCGAGCTCGCCCCTTCGCCGCCGCGCGAGCCTCACGGCGTGGAAGCGCTCGGCGCGCCGCTGCTGGCGCGCCAGCTCGGACGGGTCGCACAGGCGAGCGAAGCCGCGACCGCCGCACGCCGGGCAGGCGGTCGCCGGAGTCTCGGGCTCGAGCTGCGGCGCGCTGCTCACCAACGAAGAGTCGTAGCAAGCTGCGTGCCACCGGGCGGTGCGAGCCGTCACCGAGCGGGGCCTTCGACGGCGCTTCGCGAGCCGGAAGGGCGGAGGAAACCCGCACGCAGAGGATCAGATCAGCGAGGGATACACCAGATCGCCGTCGACGAGCCGGGCCCAGGGCGTGAGCTGGTGCACGGACGTCTTGGCGGGCTCGAGCAGGTGCACGACGCGCCAGCCGCGCACGCAGAAGAGATCGGCCAGGAGCCGGCGGTGGCACTGCCACCAGAGTCGCTCGGAGCACAGCACCGCGAGCGGCGCCTCGCGCGCGAGCGCTTCGAGCCCGGCGAACGCGGCCCGGAAGCGCGGCGTCGCCATTCGGTCGGCGTAGCGGCGGAACGCCGGCTCGCGCCACGCGGCGTTGCGAGACCGCTCGGGCGCCACGGTCTCGGGCACGCGACCGCCGAGCTCCGCTCCGAGCCAGGTGTAGCCGACGCCGGCGCCGGCGAGGCTGCGTTCCATCGCGACCGCGTCGTGCTGCGGGTGACGCCGCGAGTGCGGGAAGCGGCGCACGTCGGCGACGCGCGCGACCCGCGCCTCGGCGACGAGGCGCACGAGCTCCTCGCCGGTGCGCGAGCCGTGGCCCGCGGTGAAGACGAGAGCGCCCGCGGCGTCCGCCGACATCGGAGCCGACCCTTCAGCGCAGCGCGGTCGCTGGCGGCGTCTCGGCGCGCGTCGGCTCGCCGCGGGCCGCGGCGCGGGAGCGCTCGGGCGGCGGCAGCTTCGGCGGGCGCGCGCCTCGCCGCGGTCCGCCGTCGACGGTCCGGTACGCGAGCTCGACCCCCGCCCGCGCCGCGCGCAGCAGCAGCCCCCCGCGGCTCATGTCGCCGCGGCCGACGAAGTCGCCCGGAACGCGCAGGCCGTCGCCGAGCGCCTCACGCAGCGGCTCGACATAGCGCGGGGTCGCGAGGCTTCCGAGCAGCACGACCTCCGCGGCGCGCGGGAGGCGCCCCCGCAGGCGCGCGGCGTCGCGCCGGAGCGGCTCCGTGTAGCGGCGCTCGCCGAGCTCGATCGGCACGCGCGCGAACGCGTGGAGGTCGGCGAGCGTCAGCATCGTCTCGGGCGGCGCGAGGCCGCGGTCGGGCGTCACGATCAGCACGCCGGGGCAGCCGCGCGGCGGCGCCGCGAAGCGCTGCGCGTAGGTGAGCTTGCCGCGGAAGTAGAGTGAGGAGAGGAAGCTGAAGACCTCGCCGAGCGAGGCGCCCTCGCCGCGCAGCCGGCGCGCGAGCTCCGATTCGGCGCGCGCGCCGAGCAGCAGGCGGCCGCGCTGACCCGCACAGCTCGCCGGCGAGAGCACGAAGACACGCGCCGCCACGGCTCGGAAGCTGACATCGCGGCGCGACCGCCGCAAACGCAGCGCGCGCGCCTGGGGAAGCCTCCAGAGTCGTCTCGCGGCGCTCGGCGCGGCGCCAGCCCGCCCCGGCGCTACGGGTCGGGCATCTCGCGCGGGTCCGGCTCGCCGAGGAGCAGCGTCTGGCGCCAGCGCCGCAGCGGCGTCCCGTCGAAGCGCTCGAACGCGCGCCAGCTTCCGCCGTCTCCGTAGAGCACCGGCAGCCCCGCCTCGGCGACGAGCAGGACGCCAGCCGCGACGTCCCAGATGGCCATCCTGCGGAGCAGGCTGGAGCGCAAGAAGCCCGCCGCGACGTACGCGCACTCGCTCGACGCGCTGCCGAGGACGCGGTGCTCCACCTCGCGCCCGCGCCCCGCCTCGCGCGCCGGCATCCCCGCGAGCCGCCGCAGCACGCCGCGCGGTCCGCGCGGGTCGTAGGACGCACCGTCGAAGCTCAGCGGCCCGCCGCGGCGTGCGTGGTACACGCCCGGTCCGAGCCGGTGCGTCGAAGCGCACCAGACCGCGCCCACCAGCGGGACGCCCCGGTGCAGCAGCCCGACCGACGAGGCGAACAGGGGCAGCCCGTTCACGAAGTTCGCCGTCCCGTCGAGCGGGTCGAGCACCCAGAGCCAGTCGCGCTCGAGCGCCTCGGTCGCGAGCTCTTCGCCGATCACGCCGTGGTCGGGGAAGCGCTCCGCGATGCGCGCGCGCAGGCGCGCCTCGACGTCGCGGTCGACGTCGGACACCGCCGAGAACGGACGGCCGCTCCCCGGCCCTGCGTCCTTGTACGTCACCTCGATCGGCGCTCCGAAGGACGCCTCGAGCGCCGACCCCGCCTCGCGGGCGAGCTCGAGCGCCGCGTCCTCGAGAGCCACGAGATCCGCGGCGACGCTCTCGGCCGCGGCTCCGAACGCGCTGCCCATCGAGTCACGCTAGCAATGCGCATCCCGAGCCGGGTGGTACGGTGTGGTGTGACCCGAGGCGCTGCGACGAGCGAGCCGTGGCCGAGCCTGCCGCTCGACGCGTGGAGCGAGACCTGCGCGGCGCTCCACCTCTGGACCCAGATGGTGGGCAAGGTGCGGCTCGCGACGAGCCCGCGGCTGAACCATTCGTGGCACGTCACGCTGTACGTGACGGCTCGGGGCCTCACGACGTCCGCCATGCCGCACGGCGCTCGCACGTTCCAGGTCGACTTCGACTTCGTGGAGCACGAGCTGCGCATCCTCGCGAGCGACGGCGCACGCGGCGGCTTCGGGCTCGAAGCCCAGCCGGTGTCCCGGTTCTACGGGCGCCTCTTCGGCGAGCTCGACGCGCTCGGGCTCCCGGTGCGGATCTCGCGGATGCCCAACGAGCTGCCGAACCCGGTCCGCTTCGACCGCGACGACGCGCCGCGCCCCTA
>DATAGA010000596.1:0-1753 GCA_036257215.1 Myxococcota bacterium | reverse complement strand
GAGCGGCATCGGCACCGCGGCCATCCGCATGATCCGAGCGGCGGGCGCGCACGTGATCGTGACGGCCGGCAGCGACGAGAAGTGCCGCCGCTGTCTCCAGCTCGGCGCGGATCGGGCGGTGAACTACCGGGAGGAGGACTTCGCGGCGGCCGTGAAGGAGGCGAGCGACGGCCGCGGGGTCGACGTCGTGCTCGACTCGATCGGCGCGCCGTACCTCGAGCGCAACCTCGCGAGCCTCGCGGTGGGCGGGCGCCTCGTCGAGATCGGCCTCATGGGCGGTGCGAAGGCGGAGCTGAACCTCGGCAGCGTCCTCGCGAAGCGGCTCTCGATCCACGGCTCGACGCTGCGGGCGCGTCCGGTGGCGGAGAAGGCGGCGATCGTCGCCGGCTTCGACGCCGCGTTCGGGGCCGCGCTGCGGGCGGGCCGGCTCGATCCCACCGTCGACCGCGTGCTCCCTCTCGCCCAGGCGGGCGAGGCGCACCGCGCGATGAAGGCGAGCGAGCACTTCGGCAAGATCGTCCTGCGCGTCGAGTAGCGGCTCGCCCTCACGGGTCGCCAGCGCCGCCGAGCCGGCGCGCCTGCGCGTCCCGCGGCCCTCGGCTAAGGTCCGCGCCCCCGGAGAGGAGACGACGCGACCATGGCCGTCCAGCGAACGCTCTGCATCGTGAAGCCCGACGCGACCGCGAGGCCCGGCGCGGTGGGCGAGGTCCTGCGCCGCGTCGAAGCGGAGGGCCTGCGGATCGTGGGCGTGAAGATGATGCGGCTGACCGAGGAGCAGGCGCGCGGCTTCTACGCCGTGCACAAGTCGCGGCCGTTCTACGGCGACCTCGTCAAGTTCATGACCTCGGGCCCGATCGTGCCCGCGGTGCTCGAGGGCGAGAACGCGATCGCGCGCTGGCGCGAGCTCATGGGCCCGACCGACGCGGCGAAGGCGCCGAAGGGGACGATCCGCGGCGACCTCGGCACCGACGTCGAGCGCAACGCCGTGCACGGCTCCGACGCGCCCGAGACGGCGCGCCTCGAGATCGCCTACTTCTTCAACGCCGCGGAGATCGCCGGGCCGGTCGAGGCGTTGCCCGCCTGAGCGCGGCGCCGGCCGAGCCCCGTTGCCGCGCGACCGGGCGGCCTGCGCGCTAGACCTGACCGCGCGCCATCAGGAGCAGCAGCGTCAGGTAGGCCAGGGTGAGCCAGAGCGCCTGGCTGCGCAGCGCCCGCGACACGTTCGGGTCCTCCAGACCTCCGTGTCGGCCGCTGCAGTGTGGGAATTGAGCCCCACGCGCTGCGGGCGTGACGCCCGTCACTCCGCGTCGGTCAGCGTCCCTCGAAGCGGGGTGGGCGCCGCTCGCGCACGGCGGCCAGGCCCTCGCGCAGGTCCGCGCTCTCGTAGTCGTACGACTGCTGCTCGGCTTCGAAGCGGAGCTGCTCGTCGAGGCTTGCGTGCTCGGAGCGCGCGAGCGCCTGCTTGGTGCGGCGCACAGCGAGCGGCGCGCTCGCGGCGATCTCCCGGGCGAGCGCGAGCGCGGTCGGCAGCACCTCGGCGCGCTCCACGGCGCGGTTCACGAGCCCGATCCGCTCGGCCTCCGCGCCGTCCACCGCGCGGCCCGTGAAGAGCAGCTCCGCGGCGAGCGCGGGGCCGACGAGGCGCGGCAGCGCGAAGGTCGCGCCCATGCCCGGGTGGATGCCGAGCCGCACGAAGTTGAGGCCGAGCTTCGCGTCGCGCGCGGCCACGCGGACGTCGCAGCCGAGCGCGACG
>DATAGA010000586.1:0-6287 GCA_036257215.1 Myxococcota bacterium | reverse complement strand
GCTGGGCACGAATCGGTCGCCCTGCTTGCGCGTGTTCCAGCCGACGTGGTCGAAGTGGAGGTGGGTGCACAGGACGACGTCGATCGACGCCGGCGGGAAGCCCGCGGCGGCGAGGTCGTCGAGGAACGGCCGGCCCCCGGCCAGGTTCTCGAAGCCGGGCAACTTGCGGCCCCCGACGCACGAGTCCACCAGGATCCGGCGGCCGCCGCTCTCGAGCACGAGGCCGTGGATCGAGAGCGTGACGCTGCCGTCCGGGTTGAGGAAGTGCGGCTCGAGCCAGCCGCGGTGGCGCGCGAGCGCCTCGGGCGTGGCCTCCGGCAGCAGCCCCGTCAGGGGAAGCGCGACCTCGTGCTCCACGACGCGGGTCACCGCCACGTCGCCGACCGACCATCCCAGCAGTCCCACGGCCCCTCCGACTCGCTCTCCCTCGAGCGCCGGGCCATCCTATCAGAGCAGCGGGGGCGGGCGGGCGCGGAGGAGCTCATGCTGACGGGCGGCTGCCTGTGCGGCGGCGTGCGCTACGAGATCGCCGCGGCGCTCGGACCGGTGATCTACTGCCACTGCTCCCAATGCCGGCGCGCGAGCGGGAGCGCGTTCGCGACCAACGCTTCCGTACGCGCCGACGGCTTCCGGCTGAGCGCCGGCGCCGAGCTCGTGCGGGAGTTCGAGGCGACGCCCGGAAAGCTCCGCGCGTTCTGCAGCCGCTGCGGCTCGCCGCTCTACGCGCGCATGGAAAGCGTCCCGGAGCTGGTCCGCGTGCGCCTCGGCGGGCTCGACGCGGACCCGGGGGTGCGCCCGCAGGCGCACCTGCACCTCGCGTCCAGGGCCCCCTGGGAAACGCCGCTCGACGACGGCCTCGCGCGCTTCGACGGCGCGGGCCCGGCCGCCCTCGCTGCGCCAGGCGACGGCCCGGTGGGCGGCCCTTTCTGATATGTTCTGTCGCTCCGATGATCCGTCCGAGCTGGATCCGCCTCCTCCTCGCCACGTTGGCCTGCCTCGCGCTCGTTCCCGCCACTACGCGCGGGGACGACGAGCGGCGCGCCACGCCCGTGCTCGGCTGCGACGACATCGGCGAGCTGATGACCTACTACCTGCGCCGGCACGTGCGCTACGGCGAGCTCGACGCCGAGCTGCGCGAGCGCACCGCCGCCACCTACCTGGAGCGCGTCGACCCGCAGCGCACGCTCATGCTCGCGCCCGAGGTGGAGCGCTGGAAGACGCGCCTCGCGGGCGCGGTGGACGAGATCCGCGGCGGCTCCTGCGACGTTCTCAAGGAGCTCGACGCGGACGTCTCCAAGCGGCTGGCTGCGGAGGAGGCGGCCGTGCGCGCCTTCGTGAAGGCGCCGGGCTACGTGCTCGACGAGAAGGCGCGCCTCGTGCTCGATCCGGAGAAGCGCGGCTGGCCGAAGGACGCGGCGACGCGGGACGAGCTGCTGCGCACGCTCTCCCACTTCCAGATCTCGAACTACCTCAACGCGAAGATCGAGCTCGGCGAAGCGGAGGACAAGCTCGTCCACCGCTACGAGCTGCGCACGCGCCGGTGGACCGAGCAGTCCGAGGAGGAGCTCGACGCCGGGTTCTTGAACGCGTTCGCGAACGCGCTCGACCCGCACTCGGTCTACCTCTCGGCCGACGACCTCGAGGACTTCCAGATCGGGATGCAGCTCTCGCTCGAGGGGATCGGCGTCGCGCTCTCGGAGCGAGACGGCTACGCGGTGGTGGAGGAGATCATCCCAGGCGGCGCCGCCGACCGCCTCGGGGTGCTGAAGCCGCAGGACAAGATCATCGCGGTCGCGGACGCGGAAGGGAAGATCGTCGACGTCATCGACATGCGGCTGCGCGACATCGTGCGGCTCATCCGCGGCCGCAAGGGCACGCGCGTGCGCCTCACGGTGCTGCGCCAGGCCGACACGGTCGAGCGCTTCGAGGTCGCGATCGTGCGCGACAAGATCGACCTCGAGGAGCAGGCCGCGAAGCTGAAGGTCGAGGAGCGCGAGGTCGACGGCCGCAAGGTGAAGCTCGCCGTCGTGGAGCTGCCCTCCTTCTACGGCGACCGCGACCCGAACAAGCGCCAGGGCTCCCGCGACGTCGCCCGCATCCTCGAGCAGGTGCGCGAGGCGAAGGCCGACGGGCTCCTGCTCGACCTCTCGCGCAACGGCGGCGGACTGCTCGAGGATGCCGTCCGCATCTCGGGCTTCTTCATCGCCGAAGGCGCCGTCGTCGGCATCCGCGGGACCACCGAGCGCAGCCGCGTGCTGAACGACTCCGACGAGGAGGTGCAGTACAACGGGCCGCTCGTCGTGCTGATCTCGCGCGTGAGCGCGTCCGCCTCCGAGATCCTCGCGGGCGCCCTGCAGGACTACGGCCGCGCGGTGATCGTCGGCGACGACCAGACCTTCGGGAAGGGCACGGTGCAGAGCGTGTTCCCGCTGCCGCCGGGCCTCGGCGCGCTGAAGGTGACGACCGCGCTCTTCTTCCGACCCGGCGGCGCGTCGACGCAGGCGTCGGGCGTCGCCTCGGACGTCGTCGTACCCTCAGTCTTCAACCTCGACGTCTTCGGCGAGCGCAAGCTGCCCTACTCGCTGCCGCCGCAGTCGGTGTCGCCCTTCCCGAGCGAGGACGCGAACCCGACGAACGGGGACGCCTGGACGCCGCTCAGCTCCGGGGTCGTCGCCCAGCTGCGCCAGCGCTCGGAGCAGCGCCAGCGCGCCGACGAGCAGCTGAAGAAGGTCCGCGAGGACCTCGCCGAGCGCGCCAAGGACGACGGGGTGCTCGAGATCGCCGAGATCCTGAAGCCCGAGAAGAAGGTCGACACCGCGGGGCTCGGCGCCGGCGTCGAGAACGGCGTGCCCGCCGGCGCGGGCGCTTCGGAGACCGCGGCCACCGAGGACGGCGCGGGCGGACGCCGCAGCGGCGAGCCGACGCCCCAGCTCGAGGAGGCGCTGCGCGTGCTCGCGGACCTCGTCGTCCTCGAGCGGCGCGAGGTCGGCGCCGCCCGCTGAGCGTCGCTATCCTCACGGTTCCCACGGCGAACCCAGCGCTCCGCCGCCCGCCCGCGCTGGCGGCCGAACGAGGCACGCGATGGCTCTCTCTCCCGAGGTGCAGGACCGCATCGAGTCGCTGATCCGCTCGGATCGCGTCGTGCTCTTCATGAAGGGCAATCGACGCGCGCCGCAGTGCGGCTTCTCGGCGCAGGTGGTGCAGATCCTCGACCGCCTGCTGCCCGACTACACCACGTTCGACGTGCTGTCGGACCCGGCGGTGCGCGAGGGCATCAAGACCTACTCCTCGTGGCCGACGATCCCCCAGCTCTACGTCGGCGGCGAGCTCGTCGGCGGCTGCGACATCGTGCGCGAGCTGTTCCAGACGGGCGAGATCTTCGAGGCGCTCGGCGTCGAGGCGCCGACCGGCGCCCCGCCGACGCTGCACGTGACCGACGCCGCGGCGGCCGAGCTCGGCCGCCTCGCGCGCGACGCCGGCGGCCGCACGCTGCACCTCGCCGTCGACGCACACCACCAGCCCGGCCTCTACTTCGGGCCCGAGGAGGACGGCGAGCTGCGCGCAGAGGCGAACGGGCTCACGATCGCGCTCGACCCGCTCTCGGCCGTGCGCGCCGAAGGCGCAGTGATCGACGTGAAGCAGACGGCCGACGGCCCCGCCTTCCAGGTGGACCTGAAGGGCGCCGCGCGCGTACGCCAGCTCGAGCCGCGCGAGGTGCAGGCGATGCGCGAGCGCGGCGAGAAGTTCGCGTTCGTCGACGTGCGTACGCCCGAGGAGCGCGCCAAGGCGCAGATCGCCGGCACGCGGCTACTCGACGACGCCGTGCGTGCGGAGCTCGAGGCGCTCGACCGGGACGCGCCGATCGTCTTCCATTGCCACCACGGCGGCCGCAGCCAGCGCGCGGCCGAGCACTTCCTCGGGCTCGGCTTCCGCAACGTGTCGAACCTCGCCGGCGGGATCGACGCGTGGTCGGAGCAGGTCGACCCGAGCGTGCCGCGCTACTGACGAGGCCCCCGTGGCACTGCGCATCCTCTCGTCGCCGCCGCCCGAGCCCGCCGAGGTCGCCGAGCGCATGAAGCGCGCGATCGAGGACGCCCTGCCGGGCGCGCGCGTCGAGGTCGCCGCGCGCGGCGCCGGCCACTTCGAGATCGAGGTCGTGGCGTCCGAGTTCGCCGGCCTGCCGCGGCTGCGCCAGCAGCAGCGCGTCTACGCGGCGATCGCTCCGCTCATGAGCGGGGACGACGCGCCCGTGCACGCGGTCGACCGGCTGGTGACCCGGACCGACTGAGCGGCCGGGCCGGCGTGCGCAGCGCGCTCAACGCCGACGTCGCGCCCGCGCGGCCGGGGGAGTTCGCCCCCCTCGCGTACGGGCCGCTGCGCGTGGACCCGCCCGTCGTGCTCGCTCCCATGGCGGGCGTCACGAACGCGCCCTTCCGCCGGCTGTGCCGCCGCTTCGGCGCGGGGCTGTACGTGAGCGAGATGATCACGGCGCGCGCGCTCGTCGAGGGCAACGTGCGCACGCGGAGGCTCGCGGAGTTCGCGCCCGACGAGAAGCCGCGCAGCCTGCAGCTCTACGGCGTCGACCCGCACTACGTCGGCGAGGCGATCGCCTGGCTCGTCGGCGAAGGCCAGGTGGACCACGTCGACCTCAACTTCGGCTGCCCGGTGCCGAAGGTGACGCGCCGCGGAGGCGGCGCCGCGATCCCGCTGCGACCGCGGCTGCTGCGCGCGATCGTGCGATCGGCGGTCTCGCGCGCGGGAGCGGTCCCCGTCACGATGAAGTTCCGCATCGGCGTGGACGACGACCACCCGACCTGGCTCGACGCCGGTCGCATCGCCGAGGACGAGGGTTGCGTCGCGGTCGCGCTCCACGCGCGCACGGCGGCCCAGCTCTACGACGGCGAGGCGCGCTGGGACGCGATCGCCGCGCTGAAGCAGGGCGTCCGCCGCATCCCGGTGCTCGGCAACGGCGACGTGTGGGAGGCGTTCGACGCGCTGCGGATGATGCGCGCGACCGGCTGCGACGGCGTCGTGGTCGGCCGCGGCTGCCTCGGACGGCCCTGGCTCTTCCGCGACCTCGCGGACGTCTTCGCCGGACGCGAGCCGGCGCCGGCGCCGCGCCTCGGCGAGATCGTCGAGCTGATGGTCGAGCACGCGGAGCTGCTCGCGCAGTGGTTCGGCGAGCCGTCGGGCCTGCGCTCCTTCCGCAAGCACGCGAGCTGGTACACGAAGGGGTTTCGTGACAGCGCGCGCCTGCGCGAGGGCCTCTCGCGCGTCTCGACCGTTGGCGAGCTGCGCGCGGCGCTCGCCGGGCTCGATCCCGAGGAGCCGTTCCCCGCTCACGCGCTGCGGGTGCCCCGCGGCAAGCACGGCGGCCGCCAGCGCGTCGCCCTGCCCGACGGCTACCTGAGCCTGCGCGACGACGAGACGCCGCCCGGCCCCGACGCCGAGGACCCCTCCTCGGGCGGCTGAGCGTTGCGTTGCCCCCGCGGACTTCAGTCCGGGGGGCCCTCCGCCGATGGAGCCCTGGGTTCGCCCTAAGGCCTAGCTCCATCCGTCAGGAGGCGTCGCATGCGTCGCTGTCTCGTCCGTCTCGCGCTCGGGGTCCTTCTCGGTGCGGTCGCCGTTCCCGCCGCCGCCGAGCCGATCGCCGTCGAATACTTCGCACTGCGCAAGGACTTCAAGCAGGGGACGACCGGCACCGACGTCCTCCTGTTCGAGCTCTTCTCCGACTCCAGCTGCTCGACGCTGATCGACAGCGAGTCGCTGTTCGCGAACGACGCGCTCGTCACCGTCTACATCGACAAGCAGCAGAGGATCAAGGGCGGCGCACCAGTGCCCAAGGCCGTGCGCATCCAGGCCGTCATCGACGGCCCGACGACCGCGACGGCGCCCTACCTGCTCGTGAGCGGGAATGGCATCACGCCGGTCGGCGGCGCGTGCCAGCTCCAGGCGTCCGGCCCCGTCGCGGCGCTCGGTCCGCAGGGTCCGCAGGGCGATCCGGGTCCGCAGGGCGACCCCGGTGCGCAGGGCGATCCCGGTGCGCCGGGTGCGCAGGGCGACCCCGGTCCGCAGGGCGACCCCGGGCCGCCGGGTGCGCAGGGCGATCCCGGTCCGCCGGGTGCGCAGGGCGATCCCGGGCCGCAGGGCGATCCCGGTCCGCAGGGCGACCCCGGTGCGCAGGGCGACCCCGGTCCGCAGGGCGACCCCGGGCCGCAGGGTGATCCCGGTCCTCAGGGCGATCCCGGTCCTCAGGGCGATCCCGGTCCTCAGGGCGATCCCGGTCC